>CAZVSL010000105.1:0-13663 GCA_964629935.1 uncultured Calditrichaceae bacterium
ACTGAGCCGCGTGCTCAGCGTCTGAGACTGGAAGCGGTCATACATGTTGGCCCAGGCCTCTGGCGTATTGGGCGCCGGCGCTGAACCGCCGCCGCTCAGGATCGAGCCCAGGCCGTAAGACGCGATATCGGATTCATTGCGCAAAAACTGGCGGTCCGCCTGAGTCATCTGACCGATCTTCTCTGCCAGGGTCATGCGCCCAAGCAAGTCTTCGACGCGCTCAGGAACAGTTGCGGTGGAATCCAAATAAGTTTGAGACTGGCTCTGGCCAAATTGCAAGAGCAGGGAAACAGCAAAAAAGGCAATGGTGGTTTTTGACATCAGACAAACCCTTCCTCCCGAGTTAGTTCTGCATGCCCTGTAGTCTCTTCAAGAAGACTCTGGCTGGCTGGAAGTTGGGGTCTTGCCGCAACAGGTCCTGCAAGGTTTTTATGGCTTGCAGCGAATCCTGCAGGTCGGCATAAAACCCGGCCAGATAGAAGCGAGCATTCTGTTTCTGCTGGCGCGAAAGGTCGGCATAAGTCAGCGCCAAAGTCATAGTATCACAAGCCCGGCGCAGCTCTCCCCGGCGCCACTGGCAGAGCGCCATGTGGTAGGTGATCATGCCTTTAGAATTCGATAGCGGCAGCGCACGCCTCAGATAGCTCTCCCGCAGATCCCAGGCTTGCTCGATTTCGTAGGTCTTAGCCACCTGCAAATAAGGATAGGGATCATCCGGCGCAAACAGACTCACTGCCAGGTACTCATGGCGCGCTCTCTCCAGGTCGCCGCGGGCGAGAAATCTCTCAGCCATTTTATACTTTGCGCGTGACCAGACGTTATTCTCGAACAGATACTCACGGGCGATCGCCGTAGCCGCGGGATCGCCGTATGGCTCATAATCTGCAAACGTGACCGGTTTTTCCGGGAATGGCCAGCGATGGGTCATTTCAAAGATCTTCAGCAAACCGATATCCCAATCCAGGTCGCTCACGAAGTAGGGACGGTCAGCAGGCTCGAACGCAAGATCGCGGTTTTGCAGCACACGCATGTCAACGATTTTGTCATAAAAGGCCCGCGCCATCAGGTAGTAGCCAACAGGATTCGGATGCAAATGGTCACACATGAGCGTTTTGCCGATGAGCCGCTGCGGCGCCTCGCCAGAGAACAGCTCTTGCATATCCACAAACGCAGCGCCGTTGCCGCTTGCCGTACTTTTGATCGCCCGGTTGAAGTCCTCGCTGACGCGGAAGCGCAGAGGATCGCGGTCTTTGGCGCCGTAGAAATAATGGCGGGCGCCTGCAGCGTCTCCGATTTCCGCGTGCGCCGTGCCAAGTTTGAACCACAAGCTTGCAGAGCTCGAGTCGATGGCAAGCGCCTGCTGATAGGCTGCAAGACCCGGTTCATAAAGCTGATTTTCCAGTAGACTGTCGCCTTGCGCCACGGCCTCGCGATACTCTCGCTGTTGATCTGCGGCCAGCTCTGCGGAAAGATCATCAGCAAACGGCTCGAGATCCCGAACGTTGCTGACCAGATTGCTCACGGCCACCGGCACGTCCTCGCGGCGACACATTTCGAGAATCATGCCGAGGTTTTCCCTGAAATTTGCCAGCGTTCGCATGTACTTTTCAGAGCGATAGGGAATGTGCTGGTCTTGTACGACTGCGGCCATGAGCGTCCGTCCGCCGGAGTTCTCGACCTCAGAGGAGCCAAAGGCTGACATGGCGCGCTTCAGCATTTGCACGAGACGCAGTTTTTGCAGCTTCAAATAGAAACGAATGTAGCCTGCCCCTGCTCCCGCCGAAATCGTTGAGGCGCTGCCGTAAGCGCCATAGAATTCGTTATGGCCCATGTATATCAAAAGCAAATCGGGTTCATGCCCGAGGATTTCGGGCAACAGATCGATTACCGTGAAGCTGTTGACAGCAGAAATGCCGGCATTGATAACCTCAAATTCATAGTCGGGAAAACTCTGGCTCAGCAAATATCGCAGTTGCACCGGAAAGGGCACCTGGCAATCAAAGGGAAAGCCAGCCGTTGTGGAGCCGCCAAGACAGAAAATACGAAATGTCTTGCCAGAACGGTATTTCGCGAAGGTTTCCGGACTTACTGCCGGCACGGAGAATTTGCCCGGATCAAAATAGCGCAGCGCCACCTGCTGGTTGAGCTGATAAACAGGAATGTCGTTTGGGGAGCGTTCGATGATGAAGGGTTGCTGCTGAAACAGACCCAGAAGTCTCAGCCCGACTTCGAGTGTGAACAAAAATAGAAATGGCAGGCTGATAACTATCGCATAGAAGAGCGTCTTTTTGCGGCCGGGATTCATTTTAGATAAAGCAGTTTCGTCGACCTGACATGGCGGCCATCGACGTTGAGCATCACAAAATATGCGCCCGTGCTCAAGCCATCAGCATGAAATTTGAACGCATGGGACCCTGCTGCTCTCCGGCCATCAAGGAGCCTCCGGACGAGCTGGCCGCGGCTGTTGAAAACGGCAAGATCAACCCGGCCACCAAACGGCAGGCGATAGGCAATAGTCGTTTGGGGGTTGAACGGATTCGGAAACACGCTCAGGCTGAAGTCATCGGGAAGCGGAGCTGCATCAGCAACGTGCGTGGCAGTCGCCGCCTCTATGCACACGCCGTTCAATATGGGCTCGCCTGCCTGCGCCTTAAAATACAAGTTGAGAACGCCATCCGTCACGGCCAGGTCCTGAAGTGTGATCGCGTAAGCCGTGTGGTTTCCGGCCAGGGTGTGGACATCCACATTGTCAGCCACAAGCTGATTCTCTGCATAAATTTCAAAGACCCGCGCTGCCGGCGTACTATTATCAAACTCAGCCAAGAGCAGCTTCACGTTGTAGGTTCCGGCCGGCAGACGAATATTATAAAATGTCAGGCCTTCGAGCTGTGATTGATACGCCGGAGAATTATCTGCCCCGTCGATGGTCGTGCTTGCCAGCTTGCTCTGACCGCCCACGCCGCCATACTCCAACGGCGCTTCCCATATCTGGTCCGCCAGGAGATTTTCTTCGCTGGCGCCGCCCACATTTATCGAAACCGGCAAAGACAGGCTGTGGGCGATAAACCCACTCTGCAAGGCCATAACGTTCGGTTCCGGCGCGCGGTCTTTGACTCCCGAAACCAGGATGAGATAGCTTTGGGCCAGGTCCAGGCTGTCGGTGACCAGCTCAACGGCCTGGTTCGATGGCAGGAGCGTTGCCTGCTTCACGGTGATACCGGGAATGATGTAGTTGGCGGCGGTCTCAGCAGTTAGCGGCTCAACAGCCTCCGAGAAGTAGACCTGCACGCTGGCCGCCTGCGCACGGGCCCGGACCCAATATGGAGGATCGACATCGTCATCCACCACAGCCCCGCCATGGTAGCCGGTCGCTCCGGGCATGGTGAGGCAGAGGATCATGTAGCCATCCTGAAAAACCACATTATCCGGGGTGAAGAGCGCATTGTTGCCTGACCAGGTGTGCGTGGCCTTATCCCATCGCAGCAGGTCCCAGGAATTGAAATTGTCTACCCACATCAGGGTGAAATTGTCGCCCTCACCCGGCGTGTACTCATAAAATTTGACCCAGTCGTAGTAGCCGTAAACCGGCAGGATATTGGGGTCAAAGGCTCCGGCCCAGTCGACATAGATCGGCTGCCAGATGTTCATCATTATTTTTTGCGCCAGGCTTAAAGTCTCGATATGCGCACCGGTCTGACGATGCACCTCGTAGCCATCGATTTGCCAGGCAACGTAATCCGGCGTCCATTCTATGGCGTAGATATGAAATGCGCGGTGGTGATTAAAGCTGGTTTCATTATGGAAAACGTGATTGACCTGACCGTGGGTGATGGTATTGAACTGTACCTCGTTGGTGTAACGCCCCATGATCTCTATGTCGATTTCATTCCAATTGCCGATGGGGTCCGGATCGTTATCGTGATAAGTAAAAAATGAAGTCAACATACCGCTGCCAAAGGTAGACTTCATTCGTACTTCGAACCTGCCGTATTTGTAAGGAATCTTCGTGCGCAGCTCAGCGCCGCGGTACGGTTTGGATTGCGCCAGGATAGGCGGCGCCAGCGCCAGGGAAAGCAAAAAAGCAACGCATATCGACTTGTGGAACATGATCACCCTGAAAGCAAGTTTGAAACTACATTCGCTGTTTGGGTCGGGGGCCGCGCGCCGGCAAATCTTCACCAGCACACCGATGGCTTCTACAACAATAATGCCAGGGCACAATGATTAGCTTAACAAACATAAAAACAACGGATTAGAATTTGCGTAACCGATCTGAGCATTATTAAATTGACAATGCTGAATTATCAAAATGATAATTCAGCATAGCGATGAATCATTTCATGCCGAGGCGTTTGCACATGCGGTGATAGTTCGGAGGGGCCAACCCGAGGAGACGGGCAGCTTCGGCATCTGAGCCGGTGTTGTCCCGCACAAAGCGAAAGTACTTTCTTTGGAATATTTCTTCCATCTCGCGCCAGGGGCGAATTTTCCCTTTGCTGAACATGGCCGCCAACCCCTGGCCTGAACCTGAATCGCCCGAAATCCCCAGCGCCATTTTGGCAGCGTTGACATCGATGCGATCCTCGCGCACGAGTAAAAAACGCTGTACGACGTTCTGTAGCTGACGCACATTCCCCGGCCAGTCGAAATTCACCAGGAATCTTATGGCGTCATCCTCCAGCCGCGGCGGCTTCTGATTCATGTCTGCACTGTAGTGGTGCATGAAGTGTGCGATCAGAATTGGGATGTCCTTGCGCCTTTCCGTGAGCGGAGGGACATGCAAAGAAACCACGTTCAAGCGATAATACAGGTCTTCACGAAATCGCGCCTCTTCTACTTCACGGTAGAGATCGCGGTTGGAAGCAGCGATCAGACGGACGTCAACGTTCACGCTTTCGGTGCGACCGATCTTGTCGATTTCGCCTTCCTGGATCACGCGCAGCAGCTTGGCCTGCGCCGACAGCGGTATTTCTGAGATCTCATCGAGAAAGATGGTGCCGCCGTCGGCTACTTCGAACAAGCCCTTCTTGCGGCTGTCGGCGCCCGTGAATGCACCCTTTTCAAAGCCAAACAGCTCGCTCTCGATCAGATGGTCGGGCAGGCTGCCGCAGTTGATCGGCACAAAGTTCTCCAGGCGTCGCTCACTCTTGTAATGCACATGGGTAGCGACCAGCTCCTTGCCGGTGCCGGAGCCGCCCAGAATCAGAACGTTCGCATTGGTTGGAGCAATGCGGTCGATTTGCTCACGCAATTCTGCAATAGCTGGCGACTCGCCGATGATTTGCTTCTTTTGCAGAAGATCGCGGACGTTCTTGTTGAGCCGGCGGTTGGCATTGAGTCGGTCAGCCTGCAATTTCTTCTTTTCGTAAGCATTGAAAATGCTCAGGATAAAGTCTGTCGGCTGGTAGATGTAGTCTTCGATATCGCCGGGATACTTGGTGCAATACCACATAGCGCCTGCTTCCAGCAATTTGTTGGCAAACTCAAAATCGGTGGCATTCATCGTCATCTTGGTGACGACGATGATCTGGATGGTTTCGTCGCACTCCTTGATCTTACGGATGAGTGTTTCGCCCTTAAGCCCGCCGAAGATTTGAAAATCCATGATCACCACGTCATACTGGCGGCGCTTTTCCAGCAGCTCGAGGGCCGCGTGTCCGTCGGAAACTACGTCTTTGATGTGAATGCGGTCGCGGAATGGCTCTATGGTGTTATGAATGCGCCGCACATCATATTCCTCATCTTCTATGAGCAGGACATCTATTCTCTCGTTACCTAACATCGCGGGTTAACCATGGTGAATCGTTAATGTAAACTTACAGCCGCCGGCAGGCAGGTTCTCTGCGTCGAGCTGCCAGCCGCAGCGTTGCTTTGCGATCTCATAAGCCAGATAACAGCCGTAGCCGGAATTGTGCTCGCCAAGTTTGGTAGAGATGTTCTCCAGGAAAATCCGTTTGATCCCGGCTTCATCCTCTTGCAGCAGCTCCGGCTCGATGCCGCTGCCGTTGTCAGCGATGATGATATGGGATTCATTGCTCTGCGGACAGTAGTGCGTTTTGACGGTAATGGTCACTTCACCGGCAACATTGTGGTCCAGGCTGTTCTGAAACAGGGGCTCGATGATCTCCCACACCACGAATTCGTTCACATGCACCACCGGCAGGCGTTCATCAAGCTCAAACTCGAACTTGTGCAGGCTGGACTGTTTCGACTTGCGCAGGCAAATGTTGTCGACGATGAAGCGAATGACCTCATTCAGATTGGTCCTGAAAATCGGATTGCGGATCGCCTGGATGGGCGGCTCGTACCATTTCATATCGTAGATGACTCGCGAGATGAAATTGGCGTACTTGGTGACGCGGTATTTTATTTCTTCGATATTTTGGGCTGATATTGTGCGTAGATCGTCCTTGATGAACCCCATCACTTTTTCAGCTTTGTGGTGCGTGTGGTAGATTCGTTTGGCAAACAGGGCCTCTTTCTGGTGATGCAACGTTTCCTTGATTTGTTTCTCGCGCTCTTTGAACAGCAGCTCGTTGGCCTCGTCGCGTTCACGTACGGTGTACGAGGAGATGTAAAACATCGCCAACAGTCCGAACAGAATCAGGCCGGTAAACACAAGACTGGATTCATTGAAACCGGAGATGATCTCACTTGTGATAAAGTCGAAATCAGGCGAATTTTTCATGTAAACGGCGCCGGCAAACTCACCCTTTGGCACGAATGGCACAAACACATGGAATGTTTGCTGGCCCTCGAGTATGCTTTGGATTTGTTCTGTGGCAGTGAGGCTATCGCGGATTTGTTGATACAGCTCAACGCCCTTCTCATGCACCATATCGGGCGGCGGAATGGGATTGGGGTTGCCAAAGAAGTAATCGTACAAAATCTGGCCATTGTCGATGGCAAAGACATTGTCGCCGGATGACACCAACACGCACGCCTCCTCCACATGCTGCAGCAATAATTGCTGGCTCAGGATGATGTTCAAAGCCTCGACGATCTTGCGCACGGCCTGCTCTGATTGAGCCTGAGCCTGAGGTGTTGTCTCCAGCAAGAGCTCAAGCGAGGTGGCAGTCAGGTTGGCCAGGCGCTCGGCTGAATCTTTCTGATAGGATTCCTGTGTTTGCACCAGAAAATCTTGCAAAGAATAGCGTTGTACCAGGGAAATAAACACCTGAGCCGCCGCCAATATGATAAAGAGAACAAGCACATGCTTGATTTCGAAATGATATTCTTTGAACTTGTCAAAGAGATTTTTGTTATTCTCTGGCATGATGCATCTCTCAAGTCAATTGATCAATATTTTGTTGGCATTGATCCGCTCATTGGCCTCCTGCAGAGCATGCGAAACCGAGATCTCTTGCTTGATCGCAAGCTTAATGTAATAAGAAATTATGTCTGAGATCTTGGTGTAATCAGCTACTGCAGGGCGATGAAAGCCGCGTTCCAGATAGCGGCTGTAGAACTCCAGCTCGGGGTGCTGTCCCAAAAAGACGGAATCAGCGTACACGTGCGTATTGACGGGCAAGTAGCCCATCTGCTCAAAAAGCAGTTTTTGCATTTCCGGGCTGGTGGCGAACTTAAGAAACTTTACGGCCTCACGTTTTTTTTCAGAACCGCTGGAAATCATCAAATTCCACCCGCCAAACACGGCCACGGGATCGTGTCCGTCAAAGTGCGGCAGCGCCGCGACTTGTGTGTTCTGGATTTTTTCTCTGTATCGGTCCTGGTATGGCTTTAGATTGCCGGGCCAGCCACGAAAAAACACGGCATCATTTCGGAGAGAAAACAGATAACCATCGATTTCACGAAAATTTGTCACGGCGGGTGGCGTCATCCGGTGTTTGTTGACCAGGTCCACCAGCAGGGACAGGCCTCTTCGGGCTGCCGGCGTATCCAATTGCACCGAGCCATCAGCAAAAAGCGAATAGTTTTGACCTTGCAAAGTCTCGATAAAGCTACAGATCAAACCTTCATAGTTGTCGGCCGGGAAGACGTAGAAAGGCTTATCAGCCGGACGCATTCGCTCGCTTAGCGCGATGAATTCCTGCCACGTGATCGACTGCGTCAGTCGGGCTTCGAGCTCATCGAAATCGGGCAGACTTTGCAGCAAGTCGCGACGGTAGTACATAACACCGATATCGATGTAGAGCGGCAGCGCCACGAGCTCATCACTGTAATAGCAGGTTTGCAAAGCCGCCGGCAACAAGCTGTTGAGCTCAGCCTCGCTGAAATGGTTGACCAGGGGCTCACACCATTTTGCGAAGCGAGGAATCCAAAAGATGTCGACCGCAAAAATGTCCACGCGTGAATTCTTGCTGCGCAGGGAGCGGGTCAGGAGCTGCTTTCTTTCGTTGGTGCTAAACTTCGAAAACGGCAGGTTGATGGGCGCCACCTCGATCTGGCCGCGATGCTGCTCGTTGAATGCATCGATGATGGTCTGATGGCCAGCGGAAATGTTATCAGCAAAGTAGAGCTTCACAGACTTGTCTTCATCAACTTGCCTGAACTCGGTGGGCGTAAAAAAGAACAGAATCAGGGCCAGTCCTGCTACCACCACAGCGATGAGCAGCAGATTGGCTCCCTTCAGTAGATTGCTTATCATTTCATGTCCGGTCCGTGCTAAGTGAAGTAAGGAGATTGATAAAATATGTAACTCGCCTCGTGACGTTCTATTCTTCCAGAAACCTATCCGGCGCAAAAGGGGAAAGAGAGACAGAAGGTTTCCCCTGCAGAACGAGTTCTGAGATGAGCTTTGCAGTCACGGGCGCCAGCAATATGCCGTTGCGAAAATGGCCGGCGGCCACGATATAGCCTTCAATAGCTGTTCGTCCCAAAATCGGAAGATTGTCCGGTGTATCCGGTCTGAGCCCGGCCCAGGTGTTGCTGACCTCAGCCGAGCACAGAGCGGGCACAACCCTGGTTGCAGCCGCAAGCAATGATTGCACGCCGCTGGCGGTCACCCGTTTGTCGAAGCCGACATTTTCCAGGGTGCTGCCGATTAGGGTGCTGCCATCTGGCCACGGCACGATATAGCAGCCGGTAGAATGCAGGAGTTGCCGCAGAAACTGCGGCCGGACCGTGAGCTGGACGATTTGCCCCCGAATTGGTCGCACCGGCAATGGTACTTCCGTGGCTGGTTGCAGGCTGCCAGCCCACGCACCCGCCGTGTTTATGACCAGGTCTGCGTGCAAAACCTCGCGATGTGTTCTCACGCCTCTAACCCGCTCCGCCGATTTCTCCAGAGCGACCACCTGCGTGCCGCTGAGCACCCTGACGCCCCGTTTCTCAAGCCCGGCAGCCAGGGCGCACATCAAATGGCGGTTGTTGACGTAATGGTCCCGCGGGAAATAAAGCCCAGACTGCACAGATTCCGCCAATCCCGGCTGCAATTCATGCACCTCTTTATCAGTGAGCGCCTCCACCTGCTTGTTGGCCTGCAACTGTCGCTCCAGCAAGCCCGCCAGAACCGTTGCTTCCTGATAATCGGTGGCAACCATCACGCTGCCGCCCGTCTGATAGCCAATATGGATTCCCGTTTCATCCTGTAACTCAGCTACAAAATCGGGATACATGGCATGGCTGGCCTCAAACAGCTCCATAAGCTCGACCGGCACACTGTGCGCCGCTTCAGCAAATGGCGCCAGCATGCCGGCTGCTGCCCGCGAGGCTTCCTCTCCGGGCTGGCCCTTTTCAACCACGACGATCTCCAACCCCGCATCGGCGAGCCGGTGGGCGATGGCGCAGCCGATAATTCCCGCGCCAATGATAATGATATCCTTCGATGTTTTCATCTGTTCGCTCGGGTTACCAATAGCACATCAACCTATAGTATTCAAACATGGCCAAAAAAACAATCGTTTTGCGGCTGATTTGCTTGAAAAAGAGGCGTTTACTTCCTATGTTCCCGATCAATTACACATGTCCGGCCACAAATCGGACAATTTAGACTTCAAAAAGGATGGAGGATTTAGATGGAAAGCGCCCTCCTGATCGGAAGGCTACAGTTCGCTTTCACGATCATCTATCACTACCTGTTTCCGCAACTGACCATGGGCTTGAGCCTGCTTATTGTGATTCTCAAGATCCAGGCTATCCGGAAGCAGGATGAAACCTACAATGAAAGCGCCCGTTTCTGGGCCAAAATCTTTGCGATCAATTTTGCCATGGGCGTGGTAACCGGAATTCCTATGGAATTTCAGTTTGGCACAAACTGGGCCAAATTCTCGGCTTTTGCCGGCGGGGTCATCGGGCAGACGCTGGCCATGGAAGGCGTGTTTGCTTTTTTTCTGGAGTCAAGTTTCCTGGGTTTGTTTCTGTTCGGTGAAAAGAAACTGGGGCAGACCGGCCATCTCATTGCGGCAACTCTGGTGTGGCTGGGGTCATGGATTTCAGGTTACTTGATCGTTGCAACAAATGCCTGGATGCAACATCCTGTCGGATTTGAAATGGACAGCAATGGCGCAGTGCAACTGGCAAGTTTCTGGGAGCTGCTCGGCAATCCGTGGTTAGGCTGGCAATACGCCCATACCATGCTCGGGTCTGTCATAACCGCAGCCTTCGTCATGGCTGCCGTGGGAGCTTTCTATCTCCTGTCGCAGCGCTTCGAGACCCACGCCTCTATTTTCCTGAAAACCGGGGTCGCGGCCGGCCTCCTGGCCTCCCTGCTGGCATTGTTCCCCACCGGCGACAAGCAGGGCCAAAATGTTGCGAAATATCAGCCTGCTACCCTGGCGGCCATGGAGGGTTTGTTCGAAACCAAAGAAGGAGCGGAGCTCATCATCATCGGTCAACCGGATGTGGAGGAGATGAAAATCGACAATCCCATTCACATTCCCAGGCTGCTGAGCTTTCTCACCTATTATCGCTGGGGTGCGGAGGTGAAAGGACTGGACGCGTTTCCGCGTGAGGATTGGCCGGACAACATACCGCTGCTCTACTATAGCTACCATATCATGGTGGGCCTCGGCACTTTCTTCATAGCCATCATGGTTTTGGCGGCCATTCTGTGGCGCCGGCAGAAACTGGCGTCATCCAAATGGATGCTCTGGATACTCATGCTCAGCTTCCCGTTCCCTTATATCGCCAATACGACCGGCTGGATGACGGCCGAGCTGGGCAGACAACCGTGGCTGGTTTACGGTATCCTGCGCACAGCAGACGGCGCTTCGCCAACTGTGTCATCCGGCAATGCTCTGTTTACCTTGCTCGGCTTCATGGGAATGTATACCATATTGGGTTTGCTATTCCTGTTCCTGGTTTTTCGCGAAGTCAATCATGGGCCGGCGAATGCGAATACGCAAACTGCTCACTAAAACCTGGAAAGTTCGATCATGGAAACATTTTGGTTTATCGCACTGGCATTTATGTTGATTGTGTATACAATTCTGGACGGTTTCGATCTGGGGGCAGGTATCATCCACCTGATTACAGCCAAGAACGACCACGAAAGACGCTCGATCCTGAACGCGATCGGCCCGGTTTGGGACGGCAACGAGGTCTGGCTCATCGCTGCCGGCGGCGTCTTGTACTTTGCCTTTCCCAAACTTTATGCTTCCAGTTTTAGCGGCTTCTACTTGCCGCTCATGATTGTGCTCTGGTTGTTGATGCTGCGCGGCATCGGCATTGAACTGCGCAGCCATTTGCAGAGCAACCTGTGGCGATCCTTTTGGGATGTCGTGTTCTCGGGTGCAAGCTTGCTGCTGGCAATTTTCCTGGGCGCAGCCCTTGGAAATGTTGTGCGCGGCGTGCCTTTAAATAGTGAAGGATATTTTTTCGAGCCCTTATGGACAACGTTTACCGTCGTGCCTGAGGCCGGTATTCTGGACTGGTATACCGTTCTCATGGGCGTGGTCGCGTTTTCTACGCTGACCGCCCACGGCGGCAACTACATTGCCCTGAAGACCGAGGGCGATTTGCAAGCTCGCGCCCGCCGTGTGACACGGGTGGTCAACTATGTGGTGCTCGGCGCCTCAATCCTTGCGCTGATCGCCACCAACAGCATCCGCCCGTCGATGTGGCAAAACTATCTGGCCGCGCCCTGGGGCTTTATCTTCCCGCTTCTGGGCGCTGCGGGCATCATCGGTATGTTTCTGTTCAATCTCAGGCAGCAGGACACGCGCGCTTTCCTGAGCTCAAGCGCTTTTATTCTGGGCATGGGCGCGGCCACAGCGTTTGCTATGCATCCGCTGGTTCTGCCGGCTTCCACAGACCCAAATTTGAGTTTAACCATTTACAATACCGCAGCGGGCAAACATGGCCTCAGTGTGGGACTGGTCTGGTGGCCGATTGGCATCGCCCTGGCAATCGCTTATTTTTCTTACCTGTTTTATTCGTTCCGCGGCAAGGTGAAGCTCAGCGACGGCGAAGGATATTAGCCGAAATAATAGTCACTACTTCGATCATTGCTCTTTTTTATCTTTACCCACAGAGCTTTGTTGATTTTTCAGGCTAAATAAAGCAGCCCCGGCAAATGCAAGATGAAATTGCCGGGGCTGATTTAGTTATTTACGTGCGCTATTGTTGCGGCTGCGTTAAAATCTGAACATCCAGTCGAAAGCGAACTGAGCGCCCTTGCCGGAAAACATGCCGCCTTTACTGGCCACGGCAAAGTCCCAGGAGAAAACTGAAAAATCCAGGCCAAAGCCGAAAGAAGTGGACAAACCGCGCTTGCCGCCCATGGCCAGCCCGGCTCGCAACGGCAGAAATCCGATAAAACTGAGCTCGCCGCCCACGGCTACGCCCGGTGTTGCAGCAAAAGCGGCGTTATCGCTGAAGCCTTGAAAATAGTCCAGAGTGATCGTGTACTTCGAGGTTACGCGCGCAATTCCCAGCCGGAGCTGCCGGGGCAGACTCGTGCTAAAAGGCTCGATGTCGATTTCCTCGTCTGAGTTGGTAACCACGGAATCTGCATCCATTTCATCGAACTTTTGGACAGAGACAGAATCGGCAGCAAAGGTGTAAATAAAGCGCTTGGTCTCATTGCTCCAATTGATGCTGTTGATCAAATTGCTTATACCCATGCTGACAGACCAGCGCGAGTTCAGGGTGGCAGCAGCGCCGACATCGAAAGCAACGCCGGAGCCGCCCGTTGCACTCTCAATCACGAGCCGCCCGTTACCGTGCAAGCCATCGATATCCGTTATGAATTCGCTTTCCGCCTCAACCACTTTGCCATAGGCCAGACCACGCAACAATTTCACCGACCCACCGATGGCGATCCGGCGCAAACCCTTCTCATATATCGGGAAACCGCCGGAAAGGGCAAAACTTGAAACAGCCCAGCCTTCACCGGAGGTATCACCGACGCGATACGTACGACCAAAATCGTTGCCGTTGAGCAAAAGGTCGGCGATATCCCTGGAAACGCCAAAATCTGAGGCTGCGTAACCTGAGGCCGTAAACGCCAGCGGTCCGATGCTCAGGCCCAGCGCCTGAATCTCTGTATCCAGGTCGAAGGACATGCCCTCAGCCGGGATCGAATTCAAAATATCCTGTTTGTCTTGCTCTGTCAGGAAGCTGTCATTGTAAAGCTCATACTGCTTTTTGGTAAAGCTGTTGTTGTGGATGCCCAATCCGAAGGAGAACAGATTCAATCTGTAGACGCGTTTGGCGCGCAGACCAAGATTTGCCGGATTCCAGGTCGGCGCTTCCACGCCTC
>CAZVSL010000106.1:0-3799 GCA_964629935.1 uncultured Calditrichaceae bacterium
GTTAGCTGTCAGTGATTTTTACAACAACCATGGTGAAATCGTCGTGCTGGATCGCATTCCTGGAGAATCGGTTGACTTCTCGATTTATCTTATCAAGGATAGCCTGCGCCGACTCATTTGCGTTCTTCATGACGGTCCGGCGCAGGCGTTCCTCGCCAAACTCGTCGCCGCTTTTGTTTATTGATTCTGAAATGCCATCGGTGTAAAACACAAAGACATCACCGGCCTCAAACGGGACCTCGATCTCTTCGATGGTCTTGCAGAACAGGTGTCCGCTGTCCAGGCCAATAGCAAGACCCTTGGGTATGAAAAACTCGGCGTCCTGGCCGCCGTGCTTGCATACGATAAGCGGGTTATGTCCTGCGCGCGCAAACTTCAGGATTTTGCGCGCCACATCGAATTCACCATAGATAACGCTGATGAAAACACCGCGGGGAACGTTATCGGAGAAGATAGAATTCATCTCAGACAGGATCTGCTTTGGGTTGTGGATTGATTTTGTCAGCGTTTTGAGAATACCCTTGGCCATGGTCATGTAAAACGCCGCCGATACGCCCTTGCCCGAAACATCGCCGATGATAACGCTCAGCGCATCATTTCCATTTAAGATAAAATCAAAATAGTCGCCGCCTACCTCCATAGCGGGACGACAGATACACGCGATGTCCAGATGTGGAAAGCGCGGAATTGACTGAGGTAGAAAGCGAGTCTGGACATTGCGGGCAATTTCAAGCTCCTTCAGAAAGCGCTCCCGTTCTGCAATCCGGCCAACATACTCCGGCACATAGTGCTCAAATTCGTATGCATCGCGCCCAACATAAGAGAAGAAGACGCCAGCACCCAAAATCAGCCAAACATAAAAAACTGAAAACAAACCCGGCAAACTAACCAGTGGCGAGTCCAGTTGCTTGATAAATGTCAATTCCAGAAAGTGATGCACGGTGAAGATAGCAAGCAGAATCGCCAGGAAATCATATTTGAGTGCAAAACGTGTACACAGATACGCCAGCGGCAGAAACAGCACAAATGCTAAGAAAGTTGGTGCGACATGAAACAGGTGCAAACCGGCAAGATTGATTGTACCGGCGAAGACCCATAACAAAACAGACTGCTTGCGGATTTTGCCCTTCAGATACGTAAGCCAGAAAGCAAAGAGCATCAGTCCGATGAAGATGGCGGAAATCACGTTATTAAGTACGGCAGAGCCGAACGCCAATTCGCCATTGAAAATCCGCAGCATCGACTCATCGAACTCGAGATGGCCAAAGTGCAGGGCACGCGCCAACCCGAACAGACACGCTAAAATCACGAGGGTAACGCCGGACATAAACAGAGAGTCAAGCAATGCTTTGCCAAGCTCGCGCACCCGAAAGAAGCCACGGAACAACAGGTCTCCCAACACCAGGCGCTCGGGCCAGATTTCACGGGCGAGTGAGTCGGAAACAGGGTAGATAATAAGCAGGGCTAAACCGGTGAACGCGCCTGCTATGCCTCCTCCCAGCAATACGCTGGTAGGGTCTGGCCACGCGGCAAAGCCGACCAATAGCCAGAACATGACAAAACAAGCGAAACCGGTCCAAACGCCGCGCTTGAATTCCAGCTCATCGTGGCGCAGCTTGACAAAAAACCGTACCAGCATCACGATTGAGATGGTCAGCCAAACCAGAATGGCAATCACCGTCGAAGTTGAATGCGCAATCTTATAACTTCGGGGCGTCAGCAACTCATCGAAATCGAACACAACCTGGGCTTCATAGGACCTGACATATTCGCCGCTAATACTGATTTCGTAGCTTTCGCGCAGGAGCGAATCGACCGGAGATGGCCTGGTGAACACAAAGTTGTAGACGATAGCCTGCCCCGCGGTATTGATAGATTTATCTGAAAGACGCAACCCAACAGTATCGATATTGACGGAATTGATGAATCGATCGGCCTTGCGTAATGCTTCTCTTTCCTCGAGATTGGGCGGCCGGGAAACAAACGGCGCTTCTTGCTCCATCCGGATCAGTGTGCCATCAAAATCATATTCCAGCAGGTATCTGATTTCCTCGGGTTCATCTTTCTTGGACTCGGCTTCCCCGGACCATTCTACCTGCCATGAGGCAACCGGGTAAAAGGCCTCGGGCAAGGCGTTGTCGAGATGCGTCTGAGCATAAGTCATCAGGTCATCGTTGAGATCAACAGAAATCCTCTGGGAGAGACCATAGTCTGTGAATTCGCTCTGCCGCAATTCTGCCTTGGCACGCTTGACGATTTCATCACGGCTGACCCGGAGGCGAAGCAAGTCAGAAGTGCCAAATGCGGAGGTCAGGATAAAATACAAAATAATGCCCGTACATCCGACGAGTGCAACTGCACCCGATTGTAATTTCGGCCTCGTTTTCATATATGTGTGGCGCCTCTCCTGAGATAAATCAATCGCAAATATAGGTGAAAAACACGAGAAAATCAACTTAGCCCGCAATCCCTTTGCAAGCTCAACTTCAGCCTGAATGTTTTGATCTTGACATCTATTCAAATATTCATTAACATAAAATCAACCCCGGCCGGACAAACGATACACCGCTCATCTGGCCTCGAGCTTACCACCACCTCCGAGTACAAAATGTTCTTTGCTCTAATCGAAAACGTACGCAGCGGTTTCAATGTGGGTTCAATTTTTCGTACTGCAGATGGTGCAGGCATAAAAAAACTTTTCCTGACCGGCATAACGGGCAGGCCGCCCCACCGTGAGATTCGAAAAGCCGCCCTGGGTGCAGAGGAGCATGTTGATTGGCAGTACCATGCCGATAGCCTCGAGATCATAAAACGCTTGAAACAGGATAACATACGCATCGTTGTGCTCGAGACCGCTGCTGGCAGTGTTCTCTATCATGACACCGAGTACAACTTTCCCATGTGCCTGGTGGTGGGCAACGAATATGAGGGCGTGAGTCCAGCAGTATTGGATGAAGCAGATTCAATCATCAACATACCGATGGCCGGCGTGAAGGTTTCTCTCAATGTCGCCGTTGCTTTCGGTATTGCTGCGTATGAAATCAAGAAACAAATCAAGGATGAAAATAAGAGGACGTCATGAGCACCTTTTCAACAGTTTTGCTGATAATTGTCGTCTCGTTGCTGGGTTTTGCCGGTTACTACTATCTGGACCAAATCGTGCCACTGCAGGCGACTTGCGATGAGTTGCGCGAAAGAAATCAGGAGTATGCTCTCCGACTACAGCAGTATGAACGTGACCTGGCTCAGCTTGAAAAGCAGGTCGAAGAAAAATCACGCGAATCGCTGGAGCAAATCAACAAACTCAAATCTACCTACGATGAGCTGGTTAGCAGCCTGAAGGAAGAGGTTGAAAAAGGCGAAATCACCATCACACGCATTGCCGACCAGTTGAACGTCAAGATCGTTGACCGCATCATTTTTCCATCTGGCAAGGCGGAGCTGAGCCCGGCCGGTATCAAAGTGCTCGAAAATGTGGGCAAGGTTCTGCAAAACACATCGGAGCGCCGCATTCGCGTTGAGGGACATACAGACAATGTTCCGATTCATCCGAATCTCCAGGATGAGTTTGCCAGCAATTGGGAGCTTTCGGTTGCCCGCGCTACCAATGTTGTCCGTTTTCTGCAGGAGCAAGCCGGTATCGACCCGAGCAGACTGGAAGCCACCGGCCTGGGACAGTTCAGTCCGGTCGCAACCAACAAGACGAGACAGGGCCGTATGAAAAACCGGCGCATCGAGATAAAACTGCTGCCCACCGAAACCGTACTCAAGAATGTTGAGCAGCATGCTGCACAAAAAA
>CAZVSL010000106.1:3809-13619 GCA_964629935.1 uncultured Calditrichaceae bacterium
CAACCATGTTGAAAACAAAGTCTTAATAACAGATCGAAAAGGTTCAGCACCATGGGCGCCAATTTGTTGCTGGTTTCAGTCGGATCGCTTCTCATCATGTGGTTTATCGATTTTTTCACGGTATGGTATGCACGGTTTCTAAAAAAGTGGATGCCATACTTCAAAATCAGGGTTTTGTTGGGCCAGCTTGTTTGGACCATTCTTGCTATCATTTTCTGGAATACACTATACACCCAGGATTTTTCCGAACTCGTAAGCCCTTCGTATTTTTTCTTCGTCATGTTTATATACAGCGTGCGCGGACTGATAGAATCGCTTGTCCGAAGCCACGGCGACAGCTCGATATACCTTTGAATTTCCAGCGGATAAATTTGATTGCTTTTTCTTACTTAACTCACTATGTTGACGTGTTTTTGGTATGAAGACCAAAAGTTGATGGAACAGTTATTCCAAGTCTTTATAATCTTCTTGTTTGTCTTTCTCAACGGTTTCTTTGTCGCAGCAGAATTTGCATTCGTCAAGGTCCGTGGCTCCCAGATTGAACAGAGACTAAGTGAGGGCAGCATCGCTGCCAAAACCGCAAAGCGTATCCACACGAACCTGGATGTTTATCTCTCGGCCTGCCAGGTTGGAATCACATTTGCCAGTCTTGCCCTGGGCTGGATCGGCGAACCTTTCCTGGCGCAGGAGCTGGAGCCCCAATTCCTGAAACTGGGTATCGAGTCCGAAGCCGTGCTGCACGGCTTCTCCTTTGCAGTTGCATTTGCCATCATCACCTATCTGCATATTGTGCTTGGCGAAATGGCGCCCAAATCATTATCGATCAGACTGGCAGAAAAGACGGCGATATGGGTCGCAATTCCGCTCGATATTTTCTACAAGATATTCAAGCCCTTCATCGCTGTCCTGAATCATTCGGCTCTCGTATTTATCAAACTGCTCGGCATCAATCCCGCCACCGAAAATGAGATGGCTCTATCCGGCGAAGAGCTAAAACTCATCTTTGCGCATTCCGCCAAAAGCGGACATTTGACAGGCAGGGAAGTCGAGATCATGGAGAACGTGCTGGCGCTGCAAAACAAAACCGCCAGGCAGATCATGATACCGCGAACAGCCGTCGTCTTCCTGTCGACCACAAACACGTTTTCAGAAAACCTGAGAATAACGCAGGAGAACCAGCATACACGCTACCCGCTATGTGACGGCGACCTGGACCACGTTCTGGGCATGGTCCACATCAAGGATGTGCTGGCCGCAACCGCGCGCGGCGAAAAAGGGCTGCGCATGATCAAACTCAAACGCGACGTCATTTTCTATCCGGAAACCATCCCGCTCGATGGCTTGTTCCGTGAGTTTCAGCGAACCAAACTTCACATGGCGGTTCTTGTCGATGAGTATGGCGGAACTACCGGAATTGTCACACTCGAGGATGTCCTGGAAGAACTCGTCGGCGAAATTTACGATGAATTTGACCAACCTGTGGCGCTGGTGCGGCAGGTAGGACGCCACGAGTACCTGATCGACGGCCTTTGCCCGGTAAAATTATGCGAGGAGAAGCTGGGCATCAAGTTCCCGGAATTTGATGTCGAGACCATTGGCGGCGTCGTATTTAGCCTCGTCGGCCATATCCCAAAACCAGGACACCGACTAGACCTCGAGCAAGCAACCATAATTGTGGAATCCATCGACCGGCAACGTATCGCGCGAGTGCGACTGACTTTGGAGACCATGCAAGCCACAAAGCGGCCAACTGAAGAGGAACAGCAGGAAGGCTGAGTTGCGGCACAGCAGACCGCAAAACCAATCTACCCCCGCGCAATTCCCGCCAACTTACCCTTCGTTACAGCAACCAGCAGTTAGTAGTACAGGTATTTGCGCCAGTAATGATTGTCGCGCGCCTTGGAACGCACAAGGTGGAGATAGAAGAAGCTGCTGAGTGGTTTGGGCTTGTTGAGCAGAGACATCCTGGCTTCTCTCGGGGTACGGTCGCCTTTCTGAGAATTGCACTTGCGACAGCATGTAACGAGATTCTCCCAAACGGATTTTCCGCCACGCGACTGCGGCAGAATATGGTCAAGGGTCAGGCGATTGGGCGCCTCGATCGTGCCGCAATACTGACAGGTATGGTTATCCCGCAGAAAAATGTGGCTTTTCGAATAAGCCTTCTTGCGATAGGGAATGTTCACGTAGTGCACCAGCCGAATGACGGCCGGCACAGGAAAAACAACCGATGGCGACCGCATGATGTGTGGCGTATTTTGCTCACTCTGAGCCACCCCTTTTACAATCAAAATAATCGCTCGCTGAACATCACAAATATGAATGGGTTCGTAACTCGCATTCAGAACCAGGACCTGCGAGAACATGTTAGCTCCGATAGTTTCATACAGCTCTGTCTTATCTAAGTGGCTTAAATTTAAAGCTTTCATTGCTATTAGTCAAGCACTTCTTTTCGCTTGATATTTTAGCCAGAAAATTGTAAACTATGTGTCCTTTTCACCACGGTAAGCGGGGTATAAGACATTGAGTATTATCGATCTGCGCAGTGACACAGTAACGCGCCCGGACGCCGGCATGCGCAAAGCCATGGCAGAGGCTGAAGTGGGCGACGATGTTTTTGGCGAGGACCCGACTGTCAACCGGCTACAGGAGCTGCTGGCCGAAGAGCTCGGCAAAGAAGCTGTTCTGTTCGTGCCGAGCGGAACCATGGGCAACGAAATCTGTTTGAAGCTGCATACGCAGCCCGGTCAGGAAGTACTGTGCGAGGCAAGCTGCCACATCCTGAACTATGAATCTGGCGCCGCCGGTTTTATTTCGGGCATTCAAATGCAGCCACTCCCCGGCAAACATGGCATATTGCCGATCGAGGCAGTTAAGGCGGCCATTCGACCCGATTTCTACTACCTGCCCAAAACATCTGTTATCACAATAGAGAACACACACAACAGCGCAGGCGGCACGATATATCCCATCAAAGAGATGCGGGTTCTCTTCGGACTCGCTCGTGACCATAAGCTGGCATGCCACATCGATGGTGCGCGCATCTGGAATGCAGCGGCTGCAACCGGCAAGCATGTGGCAGAATATGCGCGCTATTGTGATTCCATATCAGTCTGCTTTTCAAAAGGTCTGGGGGCGCCTGTAGGTTCGGCGCTGGCCGGCAAAAAGGAATTTGTGCAGCAAGCGCACCGGCTGCGAAAGTTGCTGGGCGGCGGCATGCGGCAGGTGGGAATTTTGGCAGCAGCCGTGCTCTATGCCCTGGAGCACAATCAGGACAGACTTGCAGAGGACCATGAGCATGCCAGATTGCTTGCAGAAGCCATCGCCGACATACCGGGGGTCACCGTTGATCTCGAGTCTGTGCAGACGAATATCGTCATTATGGATGTCGCCGATGTCGGGAGACCTGTTTCCGAGCTCCTGCACGCATTACAGCAGGAGGGCGTTTTGGTAGTGCCTTTTGGTCCCACACGATTACGCGCGGTGACCCATCTTGACATAAGCCGGGATGATATCGAGAAAGCTATTCGGGTGTTCAAAAAGACACTCAAAAACTAGCGCCGATACACGCCCCAGGATCTGGACCACAACATGAAAACGCGAAACAGCGGAAAACTCCACATCGAACCGGAGAACCGAATTTGAGAATCGTCATCATCGGCGGCGGTGAAGTTGGCTTTCACCTGGCCAAACTTTTTTCAAAAGAGAATCATCAGGTTGTGATGATCGAGCCGGACAAAGCCAAGATTGCGCGTGCCGAAGAACAGCTTGACATTCTGGTGGTGGAAGGCAGTGGCTCGAGTGTAGACACACTGCTCAAAGCTGGCATCAAAGAGACCGACCTCGTCATCGCGGTCTCTGCTTTCGATGAAGTTAACATCGTTGCGTGCATGCTGGCAGATAAGTTCGGAGTCACGAAAAAAATCGCTCGCGTACGCAATCAGGATTTTACCAATGAAAACGCCGTCTTGACTCCGGAGCAGCTTGGCATAGACCTGATCATCAATCCCGAGCTTGAAACAGCGCATGAGATCGTATGGCTCATCAAGCGTTCGGCTGCAACCGATGTCATCGAATTTGCCAACGGCGCCATTCAGCTTGTCGGGCTTCGCCTGGACTCAAAAGCGAAGATCATTCGCCGGCAACTGCACGAAGTAAGCATGGGGATGACAGATATGACGTTTCGGACGGTAGCCATTTTTCGCAACGGCCGTACTATCATTCCCACGGGCGAAGATTACTTTCATAACGGCGACCAGATATTTGTGGTCTCCAAAACCGGCGCCGTTCCGGATTTGCTCGAGCTTTGCGGCAAAGCCGATGAGCGTATCGAAAAAATCATGATCCTGGGGGGCGGCAAGATCGGGCGACAGGTAGCAAGGGAGCTCGAGCATGACAAGAACCTGACCATCAAACTGGTGGAATCCAATCAGTCGAAATCAGAAATGGTTGCAGAGCAGCTTATGCGCACACTGGTGATTCAGGGAGACGGCACGGACGTGGACCTGCTGGCTTCCGAAGGCATCATCGATATGGATGCTTTTATCTCGGTCACAGACGATGAGGAGTCCAACATCATCACTTCGTTATTGGCCAAACATCTTGGCGTGCGCCGAACCATCACCATGGTGCAGCAGGCCACCTACATCCCGCTGATGGGGTCAATCGGGCTGGACGCCACCGTTGACAAGCGTATGATCACGGCCAATGCCATCGCCCGTTTCATTCACCGCGCTGAAGTCGTATCTGTGGCCAGGCTGCGCGGTATCGATGCCGAGGCTATTGAGCTCGTTGCCCAACGTGGCGCTGATATAACCAAAAAAGCTTTGCGCAAAATGCAATTTCCGCAGGGCGCAATCATCGGGGCGGTAAACCGCGGCGGCGACGTGTTTGTGCCTGTTGGGGATACGATAATCCAGCCTGGGGACAAAGTCGTGGTGTTTGCTTTGCCAAAGTCAGTGACGAATGTCGAGAAACTCTTCGGATAAATGCATATAAAGTCAGTCCTGCAGGCGCTGGGCGCCCTGCTAATCTTCATTGGCGCTTCGCTCATCTTCCCGATCATGATTTCGATGACCTACAAAGATGGCGATCTTAACGCCCTGCTCGTTTCCCTGCTCATCATCATCATCGTTGGTCTGCTGACATGGAGACTCTCTTCCGGTGCGCGTGAAATCCAGGTTCGGGAGGGATTTGCCGTGGTTAGTTTCGGATGGCTCGCTCTGGCTGCTTTTGGCGCGCTGCCGTTTGTGCTGGCAGATGTGGGCATCTCATACACAGACGCGTTCTTCGAGACCATGTCCGGCTTCACAACGACAGGTGCAACGATTCTGCCTGATGTCGAATCCCTGCCGCACGGCCTGCTTTTCTGGCGCAGCTTCACGCACTGGCTGGGCGGAATGGGCATCATTTTGCTTTCGCTGGCAATCCTGCCCATGCTGCGGGTTGGTGGTATGCAGCTCTTCAAAGCAGAAGTGCCCGGTCCTTCGGTGGACAAGCTGCAGCCACGCATTCAGGATACGGCAAAAATTTTGTGGGCTGTCTACGTTTTGCTTTCCCTGCTGGAGGCCATATTGCTAAAGCTCGGCGGCATGTCGGTCTTTGATTCCCTTTGTCACACATTTGGCACCATGGCGACAGGCGGCTTTTCGACAAAAAACACGGGCATTGGGCATTTCCAAAGCACCTATATAGAATATGTCATCACGGTGTTTATGATACTGGCAGGCACCAACTTTGCGCTGCACTACCGGGCTTTGCAAGGCAACCCGGGCGTCTACCGCAAAAATCCCGAAGTAAGGTTCTATTTTGGTATCATTGCAGGCGTCACCGCTTTCCTGCTGTTCAGCCTCAGGTTTGGCAATTACGACAGTTACTCTACGGCATTTCAAAAGGCCATATTTCAGGTCGCTTCCTTGCTGACGACAACGGGGTTTCACTCGGCAGATTATGAGCTGTGGTCCACGCCGGCGCAGTTGCTGCTTGTGCTGCTGATGTTTATCGGAGGGTGCGCCGGCTCCACTGGCGGCGGCATTAAAGTTGTGCGGGTGTTCTTGACCATCAAATATTCATTTTCGCAGTTGAAGAAGTTGATGCATCCGCATGCGGTTATCCCTATTCGTTTTGGCAACACAACCATATCCCGAGACGCAATTTCCGGTATTCTTGGTTTTCTGCTCATCTATCTTTTTATTTTTGCGCTCGCATCTTTTGTGATGACGCTTTTTTCCCTGGACCTGACAACCTCGGTAAGCACTGTAATCTCGACGCTCGGCAATATTGGCCCCGGAATCGGAACCATCGGACCGACGGAAAATTATGCGCACATTCCACCGCTTGCCAAATGGCTGCTGAGCTTCCTCATGCTGATCGGGCGTTTGGAGATTTTCACGGTTTTGGTTATTTTCAACCGTCATTTTTGGGTGCGCTGAAGCTATCATGATCTATCCCGCCAATCTCGGCAGATTGACCTTGATGACAGCGTGTGAGCTGATCGCTGGCTGGTTTCTGCTTGGGCAGGAGCTGCCGGCGCAGACGCAAAACAGCCAGCACAGCCGCGAAGTCGTCATCGGTGAGCTCACGGGCAAAACAGATCTGCGCGAGTTAAAAATCCTGACGAAGCAAGGCATGACGCCGGTTTCCGGTCAGGGTAATCACAGACCGTTCTCTATTGTCGATCGCACGCCGGAGCGTGTGGTGCTGAGATACTACGACTTCAGCTTGCAGGATTTCAACCCGAATACGGTCACCATCAAATTCTTTGACAGTGAACGTGCGCTTATTTCCGCTATCATTCTGGATGAAGTGGATTTCGCAGTGCTGGCGAGCGAGGAGTCCGCTGTCGAGATTCGCAAATCGAACAGTCACTTTTTGCCGCTGCCTATTCAGATGGAGCCAAACACGGTAAAGATGGTCATCTACAACCACCGTAACCCTTTGTTTGCGTCTGCAAAAATTCGTGGCGCCATCTCTAACGGCATCGACCACGACTACATCATCAACAAAATCATACGCGGCGGCAAAGCTGACCTGGCCAGAGGCCCGTTCAACAGCGATTCACCCTTTTACAATTCCGGCATGAAGTCATACAAGTACAATCCCAGGCTGGCGCTGCAAACACTGGTGCAAGCCGGTTGGCGTGATGATGATAAAGACGGCATTCTGGAAAAGGATGGCGCCAAATTCATCATGCAGCTTTATTACCAAAAAGGCCTAAAACTGGATGAGCAGATCTCACGTATCATCAAAATCAACCTGATCAAGCTCGGTATAGATGTTCATCCGAAGCCGCTCACCAGGGCACAAATCAACGACCGGCTGGCCAACGGCGACTTCGAGGCGGTGCTCGTTGACCATACCTTCGATGACGTCGAAGACGTGCGAGAGTTTTTCTCGCGGGCAGGCGAAAGAAACTACTGCGGCTATCATAACCCAACTCTGGAGCGCTATTTTAATTTCTACGATGAGGCAACCAATGAAAACCGCAAAAAGACACTGGTCAAAAGCATGCAGAACGTCATCAACCAGGACCAGCCGGTAACATTTCTATACTTCAAATGGCTCACGCACTATATCATCAATGTCGAGCGCTTTGCAAACTACCGCTATGTTGGCGGACCGCAGAGCGGCAAAATCCGGCCATTTGAGGAGTGGATCATCAAGCCCGAAGTCGGAGAGTAAGCGAGCCATACGATGTTGAAGTCCAGAAGAAAAATCCGCCACCGTTTGCTGACCCGATTGCTGGTATCGCACATTCTTATCGTGTTGCTGCCGCTGTTCATCACCGGTAAGGTTCTGGTTGATACAGCGCAGGATTCGATCAAAGAGACCATACTCAAGCGCAACCTGGAGTTTGCCACCCGTTCCACTCGCTTCATAGACCTGCAGCTCAACACAGCCAGCGAAATTATCAAGAGTCAGGCACGCTTCCAGTCCTTTTTCGGGCCGTACAGTATGCAGGAACTTGCCATCAACACTCTGGTCGATGAATTCGACCTTTTCAACGAGCTCTCTGTGCTGGATACGCTCGGCAACGTCAAAGCCTCCACCTCGTTTGACGAGGTCGCCAAAAAGAGGATCAGCAGCAATGGCCTGGTATCTTCAATTCTATCTGCCTCGCAAAATGGCGGGAGCTACAAGACCTCGGTCTACATTTCTGAAGAAGCGCGCTTGCCTATGATGGACATCGCTGAGCCAATCACGGTCTATGGCGATGAGGTTGTCGGCATATTGTATGCGATTGTCGACCTGAAGGCGATGTGGGATATTGTGGATGAAAACATCGTCGGCAAACGTGGCGAGGCATTTATTTTCGACCAGGACGGCGTCTTCATTGCACACTCCGACCGCAAGCAAGTATATGCCAGAAAGAGGTTTGATAATCAGGCCGTGATGGCGCAAATCGAGGCCGGTCAGAGCGGTCAGATGATCTATCAGACCGATAGTGATGAAGAGATGGTCGCAGCCTTTGCCCCGATTGGCGACTATGGCTGGGGCGCCATGCTGCAGCAACCTACTGAAGAAGCGTTCGCGCCGGCACGCCGAATGCGCTATCGCGTCATACAATTCATGGTCATCAGCGTGCTATTCGCCTCCTTGCTCGCTTATTTCTATTCCAAGCTGATCGTCACCCCTGTCAATCGCCTGGTCTCCGGCATGGAACGCTTCTCCGGCGGCGAAATGAACTATCGTATCGCAGAAGTGACCGACGATGAAATTGGCGCCCTTGCAAAAAATTTCAACAGAATGGCCGACCGCCTGATCGAATTCCAGGAAAAACTGAAACGCACGGAAGTGCTGGAAACGTTGAGCAAACTCGCCTCCGTTCTGTCGCATGAGATCCGCAATCCCCTCAACTCCATGGTTATCAATATGCAGATTCTCAAACGAGAGCTTTCGCGTGACACGCTCAAGAAAGACCGGATCGAGAGATTTTATGGTATCCTGGAATCAGAGATCAAACGCGTCGACCGGCTCGTTTCTGATTTTCTGCTCATTGCCCGGCCGCCGAAAATGGAAAAGAGCGAAGTAGCCGTAGACGAGGTCATAGATGAGGTGGTCATGACGCAGGTGGCAGATGCACTCAAACGCGGCGTGCGCATCGAGCGTGAGTATGCCGCCACGCCCATAAAGGCGCACATCGACGCCTCGAAGATCCGCCAGGTATTTTTAAACCTTAGCATTAATGCGATTCAAGCTATGCCCGGCGGCGGCAGATTGAAAATTGAGCTCGCCGAAATCAGCAAAACGGCAAGCCCACTGCGCAAAAAGTCCATTGTGATTTCGTTCTCCGACACCGGCAACGGCATCGCCAGGGAGGACCTGGACAAAATATTCGATTTTTATTATTCAACCAAAGAAGAAGGAAGCGGCATTGGTTTGGCAATTGTGCAACAGATCGTGGACGAACATCAGGGACGAATCGAAGTTACAAGCCGCCCAGGTCAGGGTACGACTTTTACAATCTATGTGCCGGTGTCATGATATACTTGATAGTGTGCTCGATTTTGCTTAGTTTTGCCTGCTTTTGTTTCACATAAGATAATCAAGGAGCGGAGATGGACATATCGCGTGGTTCAACACAACTCATACTGTCTTTTTTATTTATTTGGATAAGTTTCGCCAATGCTGTGCTCGGCCGAGGCCAGCAGGAAGATGAAGCACGGTTCCTGCACAACAGCCGACAACTCACCTATGAAGGCAAACGCGCCGGAGAAGGCTACTTTTCTCCGGACGGAGATGCCCTGATTTTTCAGAGTGAACGTGAGCCGCGGAATCCGTTCTTCCAAATCTACATTTTGGATCTCGAAA
>CAZVSL010000107.1:0-9856 GCA_964629935.1 uncultured Calditrichaceae bacterium
CGCCAGGGTTTTTCTGCAATCCCTTGCCGAAGTGTTCAAGCAGCCCGCAAGTTTTGCTGATATCAGAGATGTCAGGGTGCAGGAAAACAAAGGCAGGCGCCACGTGCGACTCGAGCAAACCTTTCATGGCATTCCCATTCACGGCGCCGAATACCTGGTACACATATTACCCGATGGTCGCATCTACATGGTCAACGGAACATTATACCGCGATGTGCAGGCTAATCTCAATCGTAAAATCAACGAGACGGAAGCAGTGGAGACGGTTAAGAAAGATCTGGGGCAACCCCTGGATCAGGCCACAGTCGAAACTGAATTGCTTATCTACCCCGACAATGAGTTTTTCCGACTGACCTGGAAAGTAGACGTTGCCAGCCATACGGGCCGCTTTAATTGGAGCTACTTTGTCGACGCTTTAGATGGGGCAACAATCAAAAAACAAGATAACATCGATTACGACGACGGCACCGGAAACGTGTACCTGAAACACCCTTTCCTGACCCCAAATACTACGACGGTAACCCTAGAAAATCTCGATGGTTCCGGCTATCTGCGCGGCACCTACGCCGACGTTTTTACAAGCGAGGAATACTGGCTGCAACAGCAGGAACCTAATCAGCGCGCTCAATCTGCTTCTTTGAACTTTGAGTACAGCCCGTCCGACTGGCAGTTTGATGAGGCGAACGTATATTATCACATTAACGTGTTTAAGCAGTGGATGATTGATAATTACCATTCCAGCAGCGAGGATATTGTCACTGCCCGAGTTCATGAATTAGATCCAGCAAACAATGCGTTCTTCTCTCCACCCAGCAATGTTACTTTTGGTGAAGGTTCAGGCGCCGGTTACAACGACCATGCACGGGAAGAGGTTGTGGTCTATCACGAATACATCCACGCCATGGTGTGGCCAATCGTCGATTTCGAAACTGAATTGCCGGATTATGCTGAAACCGGCGCCATCAGCGAAGGCCTCGCAGACTATTTCCCCGGGTCTTTCACCGGCAGGAGTTTGAAAGGTGAATATGTACGGGAAGGATTCGTACCAAGGGAAGACTATCCAAGTTTCCAGCGCGATATGGCCGACCCGCTAATTGATCACTATGATAGGTATGAAGATCCAAACGACCCGATTTGGGTTACTGTCGTGAACAATAACCAACCGTTTCAAGAAATACATGTTGGCGGCGAGTTCTTTTCTTCCATTCTATGGGACATTCGCGGGGCAATCGGCCAATCCGTCGCCGATGAGCTTGCCTGGGATGCGCTTTATCACGTGACCAGCACCGCTGAATTCGTGGATTTCCGCATTGCCATGGTAAATCTGGATTTCATCGAATACAATAGCGCCCACACCCCAACCATCGAAAGCAAATTCGATACAAAAGGTATCTATGCGCCGCTGGATGCGCACATAACCGGCCCCGTCTCTTTATTACAGGGTGAGCAAGCAACCTGGGATTGCAACCCAAGCGGAGGGCAGGGCACACGCACATACAAGTGGTATATTAAAGAACCACCATCAGCGTCATCCTGGACTCAAGTAGGTAGCAATCAAACATATACGCGCACCATGGGTACGTCCGATTTCGACTTGCGGGTTGAAGTCACGGCAGGAAGTGAGACGGTTTATGATAAACACCTTGTAACCTATGATGATGGTTCTAATCCGTGGAAACGGTATGTTGGTGACAATACAACCACAGCGGAGATACCAGAAACATATCAGCTTTCCCAGAATTACCCGAATCCTTTTAATCCTTCTACCACGATCAGGTATCAAATCCCGGAAGCTGCGCATGTGACGATCAGAATCTATGATGTCCTGGGCAAAGAAGTTACAAGACTTCTTGACCAAACCCATTCTGCGGGTTACTACGATATCCAGTGGGATGGAAAGGACGATGCCGGGCGTGCCGTCGCATCCGGAATATACATTTACCGGATCGAAGCTGAGGAATATAAGGCTGTCAGGAAGCTGGCGATTTTGCGTTAGGTACTGGGGTTCAGAATCAGAATTCAGGAGCAGCCAATGCGAACGGAAATTAGATTCTCAGGATTAGGCGGCCAGGGTATCATCCTGTCCGGATTGCTGGCCGGTAAAGCAGCCGCACTCTACGACGACAAAAACGCTACCATGACTCAGAGTTTTGGCCCGGAAGCCCGCGGCAGCGCTTGCAGTGCGCAGCTTGTGGTATCAGATGAACCGGTGCTGTATCCCTATATCACCAAACCCACGGTTCTCGTTACCATGTCACAGGATGCCTGTGACAAATTCCTGCCCGATCTGCACAAAAAGGGCATGCTTTTGCTGGATGAAGACCTGGTCAAAGTCAATTCCAATTCACGTAAAATCAAACAGTTTGCTGTTCCTGCTACGCGCTTCGCCGAGAAACTGGGCAACCGTATGGTGGCGAATCTGGTCATGCTGGGCTTCTTTGCGGCGGTCACCAAACTGATCACTGTCGAGGCGTTCAAGAAAGCCATTCCCGGCTCAGTACCGGAGCGCTATGTAGATTTGAATATGAAAGCATTTGAGATGGGGCAGGAGTACGGTAAAGAGCTCATGGCCAAACAAGGGAAGTCAGCGCCGAAAGCAGCAGCCACGGCATAGAAGCTTAGATTTACCCGGTGAACCTAAAGCTCAAACATGGATTTCTTTTCACCACAAAGACACGAAGGAAACTCTAAGAACACAAAGGGGCTTTGACGACATCGTGCACAGTAAGCTACAAATCACGATTTACGTTTTTCGATTTTCGAATTCCGACCCTCGACTTCGCTCGGGATGACCGGAGAATTGACTTTTTGGACAGCCCCCTAATCCATCACGCCCCCTTGGGGCTTAGATGTCCAAATTTCTGAGCCTGATGGTTTGGTATCAGGCTGAACACACAAAGATTCACTCGTTATACTACAAGCATACAATCATGGAAAACGCTCAACTTGATTTCTTGTTCGATCGCATCGCCGGCGACGAGTCGGTCGCTTTTGAGTTTGATGATGGCGGCAACACGCAGAGCATCGAAGCGATAGCGCCCTCTGCCTGCATGCGGGCCTGTCCGGCCGGGGTCAATGTTAAAGCTTATGTCTCGCTCATTGCCTCGGGTCGTTTCGCAGAAGCTTACCAAATCGTCAGGCAGAGAAATCCCCTGCCGGGAATCTGCGGCCGGGTTTGTACCCATCCCTGCGAGGCGTTTTGCAATCGCAATGAGGTGGATGCGCCGGTGGCCATCCGGGCGCTCAAACGGTTTGTCGCGGACTATGAAATGACGCACCCGTCCAGGCTGCCACGCGTACCGGCAAGCAAAGGCCAGCCCAAAATCGCCATCATCGGCTCCGGGCCTGCCGGGTTGACAGCCGCCAACGATCTGCGCCTGCAGGGCTATCAGGTTACAATCTTTGAGGCGCTGCCCGAGCCCGGCGGCATGCTGGTTGCCGGTATCCCGGAATTCCGGCTGCCACGTGATATCCTTCGCCATGAGATTGAGGCAATCAAGCAGCTTGGCGTGCAGATCAAGACCAATACAAAAATTGCCGGCGAGCAGGCCATCGATGGGCTATTTGATTCCGGCTACAGCGCTGTCTTCATTGCCACCGGAGCGCACAAAGATGTGAAGCTCGGTATACCCGGCGAAGATAAATTCAAGGGCGTGCTGGACGCCATCACATTCCTGCGCTCCTTCGATTTTGGCAAGCCTGTAAAACTGGGCAAAAAAGTCGCCGTCATCGGCGGCGGCAATTCCGCTATCGACGCCGCACGTTCAGCCGTCCGGTTAGGTGTGAAAGATGTGACCATCCTCTACAGGCGCTCCCGAAAAGAGATGCCGGCAGGTGAAATCGAAATTCTCGATGCTGAGGAGGAGGGCATCGAAATGCAGTTCTTGGCAGCGCCCGTGCAGATTGAAGGCAAATCCGGGCGCGTCACGGGCGTGCTCTGCAACCGCATGCGCCTCGGCAAACCGGATGACAGCGGCCGGCGGCGGCCGGCGGCGATTCCCGGGGAAACATTCTTGCATCCTGCAGACACAGTAATCGTGGCGGTCAGCCAGCAGCCCGACCTTACCTTTATCGAAAAGAATCAGGGTTTCGAGTTCAGCAAATGGCAGACTTTTACGGTCGATGAAGAGACGCTCGCCACACCGCGGCAGGGTGTGTTTGCCGGCGGAGACGCAGTCACCGGGCCCAACACCGTCATCGATGCCATTGCTGCCGGCCATCTTGCTTCGCAATCCATCGATCGTTACCTGCGACAGGAGCCTCTCGTACAGGAAACAGATTCCGATAAATGGGAGCTGGAGCTGAAAAGCGACCTGAAATTGCATAAGAAGCAACACCGCACCGATCCGCCCAGGCTCGAGGGCAGCCATCGCATCAAAGATTTCCGTGAAGTCGAGCTTTGCTTCACGGAGCACGAGGCCATGGCAGAAGCAAGACGGTGCCTGCGTTGCGGTCCGTGCCATGAGTGCGCTGTCTGCACACCCGAATGTAGCAAGCAAGTCGCGATTCTCTCTTGTCCGGGCCACACCGGAGAAGCCTTGCTGCGGCTGCCCGACAGCTCATATCTCAAACGCTACCCGCTGGTGGGTACGCTGCACCTGAACGGCGGCGAGCCTCAGGAAGCCCACATTCAGCACATGACCAGCTATGTCAGAGAAGAGCTGTGTCGCGGCTGCGGCGAATGCGTGAGCCTGTGTGAGTATGGCGCCCCGGTGTTGATTCCAAGAGCAAACGGTGTATTCGTATCAAACATCCATCCGTCGATTTGCAAAGGTTGCGGAACGTGCGTGACAGCCTGTCCCTCTGGCGCAATCTCACAGTATCACTATGATGCTGATTGGTTTAAGGAAAGATTAGGGGGAATTGATGCGGACGCAAAGAACACAGTGATATTCGCCTGTTCCTGGCATGACAGTGACCTGCAAGAGAGTTTGGCAATGAAGACCAGCAATCCGATAGTTATCCAAACCGCCTGTGCCGGCAGGATTGAACCGGCGACCATCCTGCAAGCCTTCGAATCCGGCGCACAAAATGTCCTCATAGTCGGATGCGCAGATGGACATTGCCACTACGGCTTTGGCAATCGTCATGCAAAGGAAGAATTCAAGAAAGTGCAGAATATATTGCATCTGCTTGGCGTAACTTCGGAGCGCTTCCGGTGGGTTCAGGTTGAGCCGAGGGAGACTGGTTTGCTCCAAAGTTAAAACAAAAGATATAGCAAGTTTTGAGATTGAACCAAAGGTCCCCAATGAATACGCTAAAAGACGCCATCAAACAAACCAATGCCTTCGATTGTCTGGATTGCGGCAAGTGCACAGCCTCCTGCCCAATTGCACAGGTGAATAATGGCTATTCGCCCAGAAGAGTCGTGGCGCACACCAGACTTCATTCCATGGAGGAAACACGGCGCGATCCCATGCTCTGGGCCTGTCTCACCTGCAGAAGCTGTGAGGCCGGCTGTCCGGCAGATGTCGATTATAGCAGCCTTACTTTGTCATTGCGAGCTGAAGCACAGGAGCACGGCCAGCATGGTATATGCAGCCATGGCGGCGCCCTGCAAGCCCTCATGCGCGTGATGAAATCCGACACCCTGCAGCAGAATCGACTGGATTGGGTGGATGAAGATCTGAAAATTGCGGAGACAGGTGAGGTGCTGTTCTTTGTAGGTTGCGCCCCGTACTTTGATGCGTTCTTTTCCGATCTGGCAACCCGCACCCTCGACGGCGCGAGAAGCACGATTAAACTGCTGAATGCGATCGGAATTACGCCAGCTTTGATGCCGCAGGAACGGTGCTGTGGCCACGATCTCTTGTGGAGCGGAGACCGTGACTCATTCCTGAAATTGGGCGAACAGAACCTGGAGCACATCAGCCAGACCGGTGCAAAAAAAGTCGTGTTCTTCTGTCCGGAGTGCTATCGCACGGTTAAGCAGGACTATGCAGACAACTTCGGCAAGCTCGACTTCGAAACATGCCATATATCGGAAGTTATCTCGGAAGCGGTGGCAAACCAAAAACTGTACTTCCCGACGGACAGCCGCAACACAAAAGTCACGTTCCAGGACCCGTGCCGCCTCGGCAGGCATCTGCAGGTCTATGACGCGCCCAGACAAACAATGCGCGCCATTCCGGGAATCGAGCTTGAGGAAATGCATAAGAGCGGCAAACGCGCCGTCTGCTGCGGCGTCAGCCACTGGATGAACTGTACGACGTACTCCAAACAGATTCAGATCGAAAGACTGCGCCAGGCAAAAGCGACCGGCGCAGAGACGCTGATCACGGCCTGTCCCAAGTGTGAGGTTCATCTGCGGTGTGCTATGCAAGATCTGAATCTTGGAGAAGATATCAGCATAGATATCAAAGATGTAACTGTTTTGGCGGCGGAGGCTTTGGCATGATTGACGTGTCGGACCGAAAACTACCAAAAGCGAGACAATGATCGCACCGGAGTTAAGAGGGAGTGAAATAAATGACCTGGTAAGCTCTCAGAAGCGGTTCCCGGCTCTCAAGAAACGCTTTGTCAGCGAGCACCTGAGTCAGGCTGAGCCATTCAACAGGGCCTGTCCTGAGCATGTCGAAAGGCTCAGGACAGGCTCCGTCGAAGCCTGACGGATTATCGTTCAGCACCAGGGTATGGCTTCAAAAATCGCAGTCAGGTGAAGAAATCATGTCACCCTTCGACTTCGCTCAGGGTAACAGCTTCGCTGCTGATCACAACCTCGTTTCTACCCAAAAGGTGGCTCATGAGCCATATAACACTCAATGCGACAGAGACCGGTTCGCTAATCTCTGTTGCAATCATCGAATTATAGAGGCGACTTGATTGAAAGGACGAGAATCCAACAATATATCAAATTCGGCCTGTCCATTCTTTGAAAGCAGGTGCCCGCTGGGCAAAGAGGCAGCAGCTTTTTGCTGGAAACGTCTGCAGCATGGAAACGAAAGCGATCCACAATTCTGTGAAGAACCCGACTGTCAAATCGCGGAGCAGATGTTTCAGAACCGAAATGGCAAAGCTCACACGGGCTGACATAGATAACCAACCATAAAAGGAGGCGCTTAAATGAACGGCACCAACGGAGGCGCAGAACTCCGCATCGGCGTGTTCGTCTGCGATTGCGGGCTAAACATTGCAGGCGTCGTTGATACGCAGGCCGTGGCAGATTATGCTGAAACCCTGCCTGATGTGGTGGCAGTAGTACGCAACCGGTACACGTGCGCTGATCCCGGTCAAAATGAAATCAAGCGCGCCATCAAAGAATTCGATCTGAACCGGGTGGTGGTGGCATCCTGCACCCCGAAGATCCATGAGCACACGTTTCGCAACTGTGTGGCGGACGCCGGACTCAACCGCTACCTGATGGAGATGGCGAATATCCGCGAGCACTGCAGTTGGGTGCACCAGGATGACAAACAGGCTGCTACCGCAAAAGCCATAGATCTGGTGCGAAGCGCCGTCTTCCGCGCCAGACTGCTGCAACCACAGACCGAGCCGGTGTTCCCGGTCACCCCGGCGACGCTCGTCATCGGCGGCGGTGTGGCAGGCATTCAGACGGCGCTCGATATCGCCGACTCCGGGCATCAGGTCTACCTGGTGGAGAAAGAGCCAACCATCGGCGGCATCATGGCAGCGCTCGACAAAACCTATCCAACCATGGACTGCAGTATATGAATTCTCGGTCCTAAGATGATGGATGTCGGTCGGCATCCCCGGATTCAGCTTTTCACACATAGTCAGGTTGAGGGCGTCACAGGTTTCGTCGGCAATTTCAACGCCAAAGTGCGCTCCAAAGCGCCTTATGTTGACCCGGACGCCTGCACCGCATGCGGCGACTGCGCCGATGTGTGTCCGGTGGTCATTCCGGACGAATATCAGCAAGGCTTTTCTTCGCGCCGGGCAATCTATATTCCATTTCCACAGGCCGTTCCCTCCACTTACACATTGGATATTGACAACTGCCTCGGCACCAATCCCATCGCCTGCGGAAAGTGTGCCGAGGCGTGCGACAAAGATTGCATCAACTACGACGCCAGCGATATTGTCCGTGAGCTGGAAGTAGGCTCCATTGTCGTAGCAACCGGCATGCAGCCGTACGATCCCACTGAAATGGATGAATATGGCTACACTCGCTTCGAGAACGTTATCACCAGCATGGAGTTCGAGCGCCTCATCTGCGCCGGCGGACCGGTAGAAGGACACTTCGTCCGACCGACAGATCGCAAGCGGCCGAAAAGTGTGGCGTTCATCCAATGTGTCGGCTCGCGTTCGCTCAACCGCGGTGTACCCTACTGCAGCAACATCTGCTGCATGAATACGGTCAAGGATACGCTGCTGCTGCACGACCATTACCCGGACCTGCAGAGCAAAGTCTTTTACATGGATATTCGAGCTTTTGGTAAGGGCTTCGAGGACTTGTATCGCCGCAGTAAAGAAGCGGGCGTACAGTATATTCGCGGTCTGCCGGGCGAAGTTGAAGAAGACCCGGTGACGCGCAATTTGCATCTCATCGCGGAGAACACCTTGACCGGCAAAATTGAACACCACCAAGTCGATATGGTAGTGCTGGCCGTCGGACTTGTGCCCAACAAGGATAACGAGATCATCCGCCAGATGCTGACGCTGTCGCAAACCTCGGATGGCTTCGTTATGGAGGCGCATCCGAAGCTGCTGCCAATCGATGCCCCCACAAAGGGCGTTTTCTTCGCCGGTTGCGTCGAATCTCCGAAGGATATCAAAGATAGCGTCACGCAAGCCGGAGCGGCAGCATCCCGCTCCAACATCCTGCTCAATGCGCGGGAAGTCAAGATAGAAGCCATCACCTCTGTGATCGATACGGAGAACTGCAACTTCTGTGGCCGATGCGTACGGGTTTGCCCATTCCACGCCATTACGCCGGCAAACAAAAAAGAACATCTCTATCCCCGTGTGATCGAGGCCGCCTGTGCTGGCTGTGGCACCTGCGCTGCTGAGTGTACAACCAACTGCATAAGCATGCGTCACTTCGGGGATCAGCAATATTATGCCCAGGTCGATGCTATTCTCTCCGACAAACCCATGGAAAAGATCGTCGCCTTTGCGTGCAACTGGTGCTCTTACGCTGGCGGCGACAACGCTGGCACCTCGCGCCTGCAATATCCGTCCAACGTTCGCCTGATTCGCACCATGTGCAGCGGGCGCGTGGATGAAGATTTCGTGCTCTACGCTTTTCAGCAGGGCGCGCCGCTGGTGCTGGTCTCCGGCTGCCACTTTTCCGATTGTCATTATATCGACGCTGTCACCTGGACACAGCAGCGGATAGAGAAGCTGTGGGACAAACTGGAGAAGAAAGGCATCCGCCCCGAGCGCTTACAATTGGAATGGATCAGCGCCGCTGAAGGACAAAAATTTGCCCGGGTGATGCGTGAGCTCGAGGAGCTGCGGGCGCAGGTAACAGAAGAAGAAGTTGAACAAACCATAAAAATCCTGAGCAATGGCAAAGCGCCGGCGAAGAAAAAGGCGGCCACGTCCGAAGCTTTGGCAATTGCAGAAAAGCGAAATTGACACGCTTTTTTCTTGTTGAGGAATGCGCTTCAAATTGCTCGATTTGTCCTTCGGATATTTGAAAATCAATACCCTTTCTAAAACCAAAAAAGGAGTAAAGGCATGGAACATCCATTGATCGTCATCGGAGCCATCGCCGGCCTGGGAGTGATCTATGTCATGCTCCCGATATTTCTGGATGTATTCTCGCGCTATCGCGGAGCGAGGAATGTGATCTGTCCACTCAAAAACAAGGAGACCGCGATCTATATTGATGCGGAGTGGGCGGCTCTCACGTCGTTGGCTGGCAACACTCGATTGCGTATTAAGAGTTGCC
>CAZVSL010000107.1:9866-13618 GCA_964629935.1 uncultured Calditrichaceae bacterium
TGTGTCCAGGACTGTCTGAGATAGCCGCAGGTTGAAATAGCAGTAGCAAAGCTATCTTGGGCACATGGCTCAGTAATGAATCGGCTTTGGAGGAAGTTATCATCCGGAGGGCCTCCAACAATGAAAGGAGGTGAAACACCATGACAACCCAGAAATCTGATCTGGCCAGACAAATTGAGCAAGAACACGCTTGCCTGAAACGGGACATGGGTGACATCGAGAACGCATTTGACAAAGTGTACTTTGTCCATGATTTCACCGAGTGGCGTATCGAGTATACCTGGCGGCTGCGTGACTTGCGGCTTCATCTGCTGAAGCATTTTGACCTGGAAGAAGAAGGCGGGTTTATGCAGGAGCTCCTCGAGCAGACGCCGGAGATGGGCGGCAAGATTAACACACTGAAGCTGGAACACACGAAAATTGTAACCAATCTGGATGCGATCCTTACCCTGTTGAGAGACATGCAGTACAAAAGCGAACCGGTGTTGCTTCAAATCAAGCAGCACGTCTCCAGGCTAATCAATGACATTCGCCGGCATGAAGAGGCGGAAAGCGAGTTGATTCAGTTAGCCTATTGCCAGGAATATGGTTATCCCTCATCATGAGGTAACTGCAGAACCTAACAACGAGTAAAAGCAATGGCTGAAGAAGCAAATTTCAAATGCCTGAGGTGTGGCCACGAGTACACGGGCAGCTATGTCCCCAAGAAAGTTGAAGAAAGGACCTGTCCAAATTGTGGCAGCAACAGCGTGAGACGGCTTAAGTCTGGTGGCGCCAAAGAGGCGAAATCTTAAGTCCGCATGGTTTTCAGCTCACAATTGCAACAGCCCTGCCCGGTTTCAAATGTGAGCGTCTTTGTGTTTTCAGCAAAGTTTCTTAGCCACTGATTGACACTGATGAAACACTGATTTTCGTTGTCAATCCTCGTAAGAATCCGTCTTGCAACTGTCCGACGACATCTATAAACTACCCCAATGATGTCATTGTAACTTCTGCCGCATCATCTCAGGCAATGTATTCAGATCAAAATCCCACAGCATCGGCAGAACGGCGAAAACGTAAAGCGTCAGAAACAGTATCGAAATGAGATTCATCCACAGCCCGGTCCGCACCATATCCTGCATCCTTATCTGACCTGAGCCGAACACGACTGCGTTCGGCGGGGTTGCCACCGGCAGCATGAACGCACATGAAGCAGCGACACAAGCCGCAATCATCAAACCGAATGGATGCACCTCAATCGCGAGAGACAGCGAAGCAAGAATTGGCAGGATCATGGAAGCGGTGGCGACGTTGGAGGTAATCTCGGTCAGGAAATTGACGGAGGCAACGACGGTGGCAAGCAGGATCAGGAAAGAGACGCCCTGCAGCAGGGTCATCTGTTCGCCTATCCATGCTGCCAGGCCGGAGTCCTTGAATCCGGCCGCCAGAGCCAGGCCGCCGCCAAACAGCAGGATAATTCCCCACGGCAGCTTGACCGCGCTCTCCCAATCCAAAAGGCGATCGCCCGGTTTGGATGGCGCCGGCAGCATGAACAGTGCGCTCGCGCCGGCTATGGCAATCACGGTGTCGTTGATGCCGGGAATGAACTTGTTGAGCACAAACGAACGCGTGATCCAGGCCAGCGCCGTCGCAATAAATACGATTAGCACCAGGCGCTCCTCCGGACTCATCTTCCCGAGAGCACGCAGCTCCTTTTCAACTTCTTCCTCGCCGCCGGGTATGTGATCGTGGTCAAAGCTAAAGGCGATTCTCACCAAATAAAACCAGCATACCCCCAGCAAAACGACTGAAATCGGCAGGCCGAAGATGAGCCACTGCGCAAACGTGATCTCAACCTCGAAAAGCTGGCTGACAATGCCGGAGAAAATCACGTTGGTCGGCGTTCCGATGAGGGTGGCCATGCCACCGATAGAGGCAGAGTATGCGATGCCGAGCATCAATGCTTTGCCAAAATCCGACTCGATCACGGAATCCTTATCAGAGGCCCGCTTGCCAAATTCCGTCAACTGAGTGATGATGGCGAAGCCGATAGGCATCATCATCATGGTGGTAGCTGTGTTTGAAATCCACATGGAAAGCAGAGCCGTGGCAAGCATGAAGCCCAGGATAATGCGACGGATTTTGGCGCCGATGGCTCTTATGATGCGCATGGCGATGCGCCTGTGCAGATGCCATTTCTCGATGGCAACCGCGATGATGAAGCCACCCACGAACAGAAAAATCATAGGGCTGCCATAGGCAGCGGTGGTTGCACCGATGTCCAGACCGCCGGTGAGCGGGAAAAGCACGATGGGCAGGAGCGAAGTGACGGGAATCGGCACGGCCTCGGTGATCCACCATGTCGCGATCCACAAAGCGGTTGCCAGAACCGCTTGCGCTGCCATGTTCAGGCCCGCAGGCGCCATCCCCCAGATGGCTACGGCGAACAGGGCCGGGCCGAGTATAAGCCCGACTCGTTGCTTTCTGGTCATCGCGTCTTCAGTTCACGCTGTGATCAATTCCGCGGCTTTAACATAATCGGGATCGATGGTGATGCCAAAGCCAGGACCTGATGGCACACGAATCGTACCATTCTTGCAATCCAGCGACGAGCTGTCACACTGCACAGGCACATCTTCATTTTGGCCTTTGAATTCCATGTGAAGATCCGCATTCGGCACAAAAGAGGCGAAATGAATGACATATAAATAGCCCAGGCTGATGCCGCTTATGTGCGGAATGCAGGACATGCCGGCCGCGGCTGCCATGCGCGCCACACGCACTGCACGGGTAAAGCCGCCAAAATAAAACAGGTCTGGCTGCACCACCTGCAGAGCATTGTTATGGATCATCCAGCGGAAGCGGCGCATGCTGCTCTCCTGCTCGCCGCCAGCGATAGGGATCGTCAGGGCGTCAGCCACACGTTTGGTTTCCTCAAGATGGTCGAAAGGGCACGGTTCTTCATAAAATCGCACGTCGTACTCTTCCAGCAGCCGGCCGATCTCCACGCCCTTCGCGTAGTCGTAAGAGCCGTTGGAATCGGCGTATAAAACCATGTCATCGCCAAAGGTCTTGCGCACGAGCGGAATCAGAGCTTCTGTGCGCCCTGGCAACGAATCCGCATTGTTGCTCATGCGCCCGCCGATTTTGAATTTGATCGCCTTGACGCCTGTCTCCTTCACGCGTTTCACCATGCGCGCAACGGATTTCTCCGCTGTCTTGTCGCGATAGTTGTTGGCGCGGTACATGTCGATGTCCCTGCGAACAATACTGCCCAGAAGCTCCCCCACTGATTTGCCGGAAATCTGGCCAAGCATATCCAGAATGGCAAACTCAATGGAAGCAACGCAAATCCAAAGCGCCAGGCCTTGCAGCTTGTAATTGCTTTTGTGAACATAGACGCCATCGAGAAGTGAATCCAGATCACGGGCATCCTTGTCGATAAAAAACGGCGCCACCCGTTTGAGAAAAACCGGATAGAGCAGTTTCATCATGGAGGAATGCGAAGAAACCAGACCAACCGCGCCATCCCGGGACCGGATGCGCACCAAATACTCCTCGTCGTTTCGCAAAAGCTCGACGGAATCGATGATGACAGGCGAGGGGAATAACTCCTTTCTTAACACCGGAGAAGTCGCCGCCCGTTGCAGCTTGTCGAGAGCAACCTTTTTCTCTTCTGCGGGCAGCAGCTTTATTGGCAACATGGTCATCAGACCTGTTCCCAGCATGGAGCTGAGGAAATGTCTACGGTTTAGCTTCAAGGCTTGGCT
>CAZVSL010000108.1:0-13612 GCA_964629935.1 uncultured Calditrichaceae bacterium
TCGGCAATTTCAATAATAAACGCAAACCGCAAATTCTCTATGACCCAATTAAAGATTCGAATTCTTGAATTTCTGGCGAAAGATTTTTGTCATGAACCTTTCAACTTCAGAGGCTTTTTCGAATTCCAGGACTTTGTTGGCAATTCTTACCGCTTCACCATATTCGGTCGAACGGATGATTTGCTTGATCTCCGGCACGGATGTTGGCGTGACGCTGAATTCATCCAGGTCCAGACCGAGCAAAATCAGGACTGCCAGGGGGTCGCTTGCCATTTCACCGCACATGCCAACCCAGACGCCGGCGCGGTGTCCGGAATCGATGATCTGTTTGATCATTCGCAACACCGCCGGATGCAGATGCTTGTACAGGTAGGCGATACGCTCGTTGCCCCGGTCCACGGCAAGAATGTATTGCACCAGGTCATTGGTGCCGATGCTCAGAAAATCGACTTCTTCGGCGATCTTGTCAGCCATCAGTGCCGCTGACGGCACCTCGATCATTACCCCGACATCGAGATTTTCGTCAAATGCCACCCCTTGCTTGAGCAGTTCTGCTTTGGCCTTGTCCAGCGCCACTTTGCATTCCTGTAGCTCATCCAGGCCGGAGATCATAGGGAATAGTATTTTGACATTGCCATATTGGCTTGCTCGCAAGATAGCGCGCAACTGCGTATGGAAAATGTCCTGTCTTTCCAGGCTAATGCGGATAGCGCGCCAACCCAGGAACGGGTTCTCTTCAGGCGGAATGGCGATGGATTTGGGTTGCTTGTCGCCGCCCAAATCCATTGTTCGAATAATCACCGGGTCCGGGGCCACCTTTTTGACGATTTTCTTGTACTCTTTGAGCTGCTCATCTTCAGTGGGGAGCTCGTTGCGGCTGAGGTAGATGTAGTCGGTTCGAAAAAGGCCCACGCCGTGGGCGCCGTGCGTGCGCACGGTTTCGGCCTCGTCAAAAAACTCCAGATTGGCGGAGAGCTCTATTTCCTTATGGTCCAGTGTAATACAAGGCAGATCCCGGATCTCGGAGAGCTTTTTCTCGATTTCCAGGTGCTTTTCTTGTTTCATCCTATATTTTTTTATGGTTTTTTCATCAGGGTTGATCAGCACCTCACCATTGTCACCGTCGATGATAATGCGGTCGTTTTCTTTCACCAGGTGTGATATCCGGCGCAGACCGACAACCGCCGGGACTTTCATGGAGCGCGCCATGATTGCAACGTGAGAAGTCAAACCCCCGAGATCAGTGGCGAAACCCGCCACCTTGTGACGGTCCAGCTTGACAGTATCCGAGGGCGTCAAGTCTATGGCAATGATACAAGCCGATCCCTCAAATCGGTTCAGATGGTCTGTGCGATCGCCCTGAATATGACGAATGACTCTGCGTTTGACATCCCTCAAATCAGAAATACGACTTCGGAAAAGCTCCTTCGAACTTTCATCAAACGTACTCTGATACTTTTGCATCGTGACATAAAAGGCGTAGTCTGCGCTCTTCTTGTCGCGCTCGATGTTGGCAATGGTTTCCTCGATAATCACACTATCTTCGAGCAGAAGATGATGCACGTCGAAAATGCGAGCATTGTCTCTGCCGATACGATGCGACACCTTGTTTTGCAGACTTCGGAGCTCTCCCTTTGCCTTGTCAATTGCGTGTTTGAATTTCTCGACTTCGCTCTCAACCTGCGACTCATCGATGTCCGTCGCGTCGATCTTTACCGATTCGCCCTGCAGGGCAAAGACTTTGGAAATTGCGATGCCCGCCGAGACCGGGATCCCCTTTAGAATGCATTTACGGCTTGGTTTATTATTCGATTTAACCACGGTTTTTTTGCTCTAATCTTCGTTGAACTTGGTTTCAAACAAATTGAGCAGAGCTTCCACGGCTTCTTTTTCGTCTTCACCTTTGACGGTCAGGGTGAGGGTGCTGCCCATTTCTGCCGCCAACATCATCACGCCCATGATGCTCTTGCCGTTGACCTCTTGCTCATCTCGACCCAGGTAAACATCAGATTTGAACTTTGCGGCTGTTTTGACAAACATTGCCGCAGGTCTGGCGTGCAGCCCAAGCTTATTCTTTATTGTGACTTTTTCCTGAATCATACACTCGTTGCTAGATCATTAGCTTAGCCAAAAGCCGATCATGACACTCACAAAGATCAGGGCCAACAATGTCGCAGGTACGTGCACTTTCTTGCGAAACAGTAGGAAAACGGCAACAAAGCTGACCAGAAAAAGCCCGCTTTGCAGGCCATCTTCGACCAATCTCGAATTGAGTGTTATGACCAGGACAAAACCGACGCCAAAAGAAGCGATCTGGAGCAGTCGATTGGCGAGGTCATTATAGTATTTGAAAGACAGATTCCTCAGTACCGGCATCCCGCCCCGATATCCGCTAACAACGCCTTTGATGCGCACGTAAAAATGCGGCAGATTATATAAGAGCAGGAACAGCACAACACCCGCCAGGGGTGAATAGAGCGCAGCGGCGAATCCAAACAAAGCCGCCAGCGGTTTGACTAATCGCCAGAAGATACGGTCACCAACAGCCCCGAGAAACTGGCTCATACGCGCCTTGAATCTGTCGTGCTGTTGAACACTAACTTCTTCGTTGCTCAGGGCTTGCTCCTCAAGATGCATCGCGGCGCCGATAATCCACCCTGCCATATAGGGATGCGTGTTAAAATAACCGAGATTTCGTCTCATGAACTGGCTTATTTCTTCTGAGTCTGCGAGTTTCTTCTTGGCAAACGGCACCAGGCAAAAACAATAGCCCAGGCCCATCATCCTTTCGTAATTCCACGTTCCCTGAATATAGAAAGAACGATGAATGACTCTGAGCAAATCGATTGCTGTAAGTGATGCCATCTGAGCAACCCGGACTTTTTAGAATCTTGTTAGAAATCGCAGTATGACTAAATATGTAATACCAGCAAGACCAGTGACGCGGTCAATAGACCGAATATGGCAAACTTGCCTGAACGTTTGTTGAGAAAAAGTCGCGAAACGGCGCCAAGCCCTGCGCCAATCAGCACCGGCTTGACAAGAAAGAGCGTGCTATCCATACGCTGTGGTAGCTGCGCAACAATTGTCGCTACCAGTGTTTCGCCCGCCCAAAAAAACAAGGCGCAGAACAAAATACCAAAGATAACTGAGCCTAACACACCTAACGTGTTAAGTAGGGTAATTTGCCGTGGGTTCAGCGCTCCGGGCTCTTTGTCCGCGCTTCGTGTCAGAATCAGATTAAGATAGCGCAGCCAGTACACAGACGGCGCGCCGGCCCAGCTAACAACAATGCCCCACGCCAAACTTGCTACCAAAACAAGATTGGTCCTACCTGCAAACTCAGGCGACAGGTGCAGCGCAACTCCAGACGCAACCAGGGCGCCCAAATTCCCCAACGAGATGCTTGTGCCGCCCACCGGAATTTCGACAAGATAAGGCAACTGTAACAACAAGCCGACCGTCACACCGAGGTGAATATCTCCCATCAAGAGTCCGACTGCCGTACATGCTACCATCGGTTGTGAGACCATTGATTGCCATGCGGCATCTGTGTCAGCGGAGACCAACCCTCCCAGAATAAAGTATAACAACAGGCTCGTCTCCATGCTCTCAGGCGTTTCTTGCCGAGATATAGTTCAGAAGCTGCAGCAAACAATCGCGATATTTTGTGGGTCTGAGCACCTCAAGCGACTGCTCTGCCCGCTGCAGATAGCTTTTGATCGCCTCCCTGGCAGCCGTCAACGAGCCTGCCCGCTCAAATATGGCCCGGATGGCAGAAACGCTCTGCGAGTTGGTTTGAGGACCGTACAGCAATCTCAGCAATTCTTTGTGGCTTCTTGCGTCGGCATGGCTCAGAGCGTGCACCAGCAAAAAAGTTTGTTTGCGTTGCTTCACATCGCTGCCGAACGTCTTGCCAAGCGTGACCTCATCAGAGATAATGTCCAGCAGGTCATCCTGGATTTGAAAAGCGCATCCCAAATTTGTGGCGAAATTGCCGAGCGCCGTTACTTCTGCTTTGCTGCCGTTGCCGATGAGGGCGCCGATGCGGGCAGATATATCCAGCAAACAGGCGGTCTTTTTTTGAATCATATCGAGGTACTCTGGCAACGCCACAGTCAGTCTTTCTTCGAACTCAAGGTCGTATGCCTGGCCTTCACAGACCGTTAGGATACCCTCGGTAAATAGTTCGGTGATTTCACGAAGCCGGGGAGAATCCGTTTGCAACAAGCAGCGATATGATAACGCGTACAGCGCATCCCCGGCCAGAATTGCAATTGCCGGATTCCATTTCTTATGAACGGTCGGGCGCCCGCGGCGGGTATCGTCCTCATCCATGATATCATCGTGGACGAGGGTGAAGTTATGTAAGAGTTCGATCGCGACAGCCGCATCTAAAGCCTGTTCCAGTCTTCCACCCACTGCCTGGCAGGAAAGCAAGACCAGAACCGGACGGACGCGTTTGCCTCCCCCCGTTAGAACGTAATCAACCGGTTCATAGAGGATGGCGGGACCTTGCGAAGTGCTGATGCTTGCAATACGCTTGTTTATCTGCTGCCGCCATTCCTGCAGCAGTAGTTCAAAGGTATCCTCCACGTCCGGCTGTCGTTAATCTGTGAATACTTAATGACTTATCTTTTTTATAACCTAAAATAATAGACAATTCCGGTCACTTAATCAAGTAAAAGTTTGATAATAGATGAGCGCGGAATGGCACGTTTGGAATTTACCCACACAAAATGACGGAAAGCCAAAAAAGCCAGGCAAAGCTGGCTTTTTTGGTAATAGTTAGTAGCGCTAAGAGAGATGTTTACTCGGCTGCTTCGGTCTCAGCCAGTGTGCCCATGGCAGCTTCAAGCTGGGCGCGGGCGATCAGGGCGTCGTACTTGGAGCTCACCAGTTGCACGCGCGCTCGCGTCAGGGAGACCTGCGCATCGGTCACCTCCAACTGCGTGCCGGCGCCAACCCGGTAGCGTTCCTGTGCGAGACGATATTCTTCCTCTGCCGAGCGCAGCCGCTTTTCGTTTATGTCTGATATTCGCATAAAAGCTTCCAGGTTCAAGTAAGCTTGCTTGACGTTCAATTGCATCTGACGTTTTTGGGCCACCCAGTTCTCTTTGGCAATCGAATAGTTTGCTGACTCACGCTGGACTTCCGCCACATCTGAAAAACCGTTGAAGATATTCAAGTCCATCTGTGCGCCAATGCTAAGGAAGAAGTTCTGGTCGAGCGGCCCGTAAACTCTGCTAATCTCTTCGTTGTTGCGGGTGTAGGATGCGCCAATACCGATGGAGGGCCAGAAACTACCTTTGGCAACCTTTCTGCCATAATCGGCGCTCTTCATTTCACTCTCAAATTGCTGCAGCTCGGGGTTGTTGCGTTCGGCGATGGTATAAGCTTCCTCCAGGGAGAAGTCCGGCGTGCTCAATTGCGGATCGATATCCTGGATGTGTATGATCTGCTGCGGATCGCGCCCCATCGCAACATTCAGATTGCTGCTGGCGATTTCGACAATATTCTGCTGGTTGATCAGATTTATTTCATCGGTGCCGAGTACCACTTCCTGGCGATAGACATCGATTTGCGCAACCGAGCCTATTTCATACATGCTCTTGGTGCGATTCAGCTCCTCTTTGCTGCGCTCGACGGCCAATCGGTACTCTTGCTCAAGTTTGATGGCTTTGAGCAACTCAAGATAGCGCTGCTCCACCGTAGCATACACATCCTGTCTGGCAGCAGTCAGGGATGCAGAGGAGGCTTCATAGGCGGCTTTGCTTTGCTTAATGGTGTTCCATGACTGGCCAAAATCAAACAACGTCTGGTTATAACGCAAAGTGATCGAGTGGCCCCAGAACGACCGGGTTGGGGAGAAAAACTCAGCCCGGTCAATGACAGGCCCGCCGGTAGTCGGGTCCAGACGTGTGGCAAGGATATTGTGCTCCGTTCCATTGACATCTTCCAGAGTTAATGGCACAAAATCGGTGATATCCTGCACGTTTTGCGTGCTGCCACGCACATTACGGCCCGACTGTAGCGATGCGGTTATTTGAGGCAAGATGCTGGAATAGGAGCCCTTGACATTGGCGCCGGCCCGGTTCACGCGGTTCACCGCATTCTTGTAGTCCGAGTTATTTTTCATGGCGATGTCGATGCATTCTTCCAGTGAAAATACCTTGCCATTCTGGGCCAAAACTTGCGTGCTGAAGCTAAGGCATGCGACAATCGCAAAGGATGCTATTTGAAGTGATCTAACCATAATGTGCTCCCTGGTAAACAAGATTCATTGTAAGCGTGTGTCATTTATTCCGCAATATTTTCTTGACGAAACAAGCGAAAGATTGCGGGAATAACAACTATGAGAAAACGTAAGTTAGCTGAAAAAGTTTCGGTTTCTGCGGCGCCGTGGCAGGCGGCTTTGGGAGCGTATGACAAATTCGCACAGCCGTTCGCACTTCACATCAGTTGAGTCTGAATCTAATTCGAAGGCGCCCGTTATCACGCAAGTCAAAGCTGGTGATCTCGAATCTGCCAATCTCAGCCGTAGCATTCACATGTTCACCGCGACAGGGTTGCGCATCGTAATCACCGATACGCACGATTCGGATTTGTTCAGCTTCCGCCGGCACTTTCCACAGGTCATACTCGGTGGCGGTTTGGCGGTGGATGACATAACTCGATACAGGTAAATTTCTGGCGACTTGCTCGTTGACCAGCGTCTCAATGCTCTTGATGTCAGCGCACGAAAGGGAGCGATCTGGTTTGTAGTCACACTTGGTCTTTTTTTCTCCAAGGTGAAACTCAAGATTGCGGGACGCGCCAAAATGTTTGCGCATGACCGCAGAAAGCAGATGCTCGGCGGTGTGCATCTGTGCCAGGCTGGCCATCAGGCATCTAATTTTTTGAGTTCGTCCTCGATTCGCTTTGACAGGTCTACATCCGTGCTTCCGGCCTCGTTGGGCGAGATGTTTGGCTGCGTTGCAGTTTGTGCGGCGGGCTTCTCGCGGGCGGTCCATTTTCTAATGGATTTGTATACCACAAGAGCACCGAAGAGCATGGCGATCGGAATTAGCCAGTATGCTGCCTTGCCGAGCAGGGTATCCTGCGAAGGCGCTGCCAGGATTCTTTCTCCGTATTGCGGCTGCGAGGTGAAAAAGTTCAGCACCTCTTTTTTGCTCTTGCCCGCCTTTATCAGCTCCGAGATTTGCTCACGGACTTGCCGCGACGCCGGTGAATCGTGCTGGTCCACTGTCATGTTCCAGCAGCATGGGGAGACCAGGCTGTGTTCGATTTCAGCCTGCAGCGCCTTTTGTTCCTCCGTCAGCTTCGTGTCTTCAATCGTGATTGCGGCAGACGCCAGCAGCCAACTCGTAAGCAAAGCTGACATGACGAGAATATAGGTTCGTAACATCATTAACCTCTTTCGCTTAGTTTAAACTTTCCAACCGTCCGCGGGCCAGATTAGCTTCTTCTGAATCCGGGAAGTCTTTGAGTACTTCTTCGAGATATAGTTTTCCTTGTTCGATTTCATCGATGTTAATATAGGAGTAAGCGATCTTGAGCAAAGCAGATGCAGTCTTGTCACCGTTGCGGTACCATTTTACAACTTTTTCAAATTCATCGATGGCATTTTGATAGCGACCCTGGGCATAGTAGACCTCACCGATCCAGTACTGGGCATTGTCGAGCAGTTCAGAGTTCGGATATTGGGTCACGAATTGCTGGAAACCTTGCAGGGCAAGCTCATAATTTCCCCGGATCAAATCACGATAGGCGGTATTGTAGAGTTCGCGATCCTGGCCTCCGACCACGGGTTCATTCAGTTCGGATTCCCGGCTGGGAGCGGTATCAGATGGCAGCGTTGTGTCCGATGAGGTGGGTGCAGCAATCGAACCGGGACGCAGGCCAAGAGCGGTCATACGGTCGTTGGTATCCTGCAATTGATTCTCGATCGTCTCCATTTGTCGCAATGCCTCATCGAGACGCGCCGCCATGTCGGCTTTGTCCTGCTTGTTGAGAAACTGCATCTCCTGCAATTTCTTATTCATCTCATCGATTTCACGCCGCAACTGTGCATTTTGCTGCTTGAGATACCTGAGCTCACGCCGCAGGTTGTCCATCTCTGTTTGACGCGTACTGATTCTCTTACCCTGCGAGGCGCAACTGCTGATTACGATCATCATAAGCAACGCAATGGTAAGCGCCGGCGCCCGGCGCCATCTGTGGTTTTGACATGCTGCCGCAAACGCTCTGTTCTTACTTTTCCTCTCTCTCCGCATCGCATTTTCCCCGCATTTAGTTTAAGATTACAAATTCAGCGCGCCGGTTTTTGGCCCATGCCTCGGGCGTATGCCGTGGATCGATTGGTCTTTCTTTGCCGTAGCTGATGATCATTATCCTGGAAGGCGAAACGCCAAAATTGACCAAATAGTCTTTTGCCGAGCGCGCCCGACTTTCTCCCAGCGCGAGATTATACTCTACCGTACCGCGTTCGTCGCAATGCCCTTCGATACGAATATTGGTATCCGGATATTGTTGCAGCAAACGTGCATTTTCGGCGAGGATGGCGCGAGCCGTTGGCGTCAGGGCAGATTTGTCAAACTCAAAGTTGATGGTCTGCAGCACCAGTGGGTCTCTGGCCGGCTCTTCCTCAAATGTGGACCTGGGCTCCGGCTCGGTAACAACCGAATCTGCAACGGGTTGCTGCGCTGTGGTTTCCGGCTCCGGAAAAGGGTCCGGTGGAAATTCAACAGTCTCTTTGCTGCCGCCGCAAGCGACGAGCCCGGCGACTGCCAGGATGAACAACAAGTTAAAGATCGATCTGCTATCTCGCTTCATGGTTTCACATTCCTCTCAAATAGTTTTGACTTCACGTCAATGTCATCCGTTACCTCGTTGCATCGTCCGGTGACGGAGGTGCAGTTTGGATAACTTCTAATTTTAAATGTCAGCGTCAGACGAAAAAGGCAAGTCCGGTGACTCATTCGGGTTACGATCTTCATCCTCAGCTTATCTAACGTCGGGTCCCCAGGCTGGCAGGTAGTTGCCGCCGCTGGAGGTGACGACTTTCTGATCCGTGCCATCCCAAAACATGGTGTATAGTTCTTTGCCGCCACTGCGCGTGGAGCTAAAAATCAGGGAGAAGCCGTTTGGCGACCAGCTCGGGTCTTCGTTGGCGCTGCTGCTGTCTGTCAGGCGCATTTTGTTCTCGCCGGTGGCATCGATGGTATAGATGTCAAAACCGGATGCAGTTCGCGAAACATAGGCGATCTTGTCGCCACGCGGAGACCACGCCGGTGAATCATTGTACCCGCCTTCGTAGGTCAGACGGCGCACGTTGAGTCCGTCTTTATCCATGATGTATATCTGTGGCGAGCCGGTGCGGTCCGAGGTGAAAGCCATCTCGCGGTTAGACGGAGACCAGCTCGGTGATGAATCGATGGCGCGATTATACGTCAGCCGCCGCAGCTTCTTTTGCTCGACTTCGAGCAGGTAAATCTCAGCGTTGCCGTCCTTGGAGAGCGTCAGCGCAATTCGCTTGCCGTCCGGAGACCATGCCGGCGCTGAGTTCAGTCCGTGCACATCCGACAATTTGTACTGCATGTTTGTGCGCAGGTTCGTGACGTAGAGATAAGGCGTTTCATCCTTGTATGAGGTATAGCAGATCTTGCTACCGTCCGGTGACCAGGATGGCGACAGATTGATACTCCTATCCGATGTCAGGGTTTGGATATGATGGCCGTCGTAGTCCATCACCGCGATTTCCTTAACGCCGTCCTGCTTTTCCTGCACAAATGCTACTTTTGAAGTTGCGATGCCTTGCTCGCCCGTCAGACTGTAGACAATGTCGTCAGCGATCTGATGCAGGGCGCGCCGTTCTGCCCCGATTTGTGCCGGGTAGTCCGATTCGATTATGGTGCGGCCGGAGGCGCGGTCGACGAGTGACGGCCGGATGGTGACGCCGCCGCCAGCGTCGAAATCAAAGCTGCCGGTCACATACGCCAGCGCGCCGTTTTGGCCATTGCTTGCGCCCGTGGCCCGTTGTGGTGCGCCAAATTGGATATTGACCTTGAAATAACCCGACATCCACAGGTCATTTTTTAGCACATCCGTGATAAGCGCGGCCAGCACCTCGGCATCGGGTCCTGACTCTTGCCCCACAAAAGGATGCAGATCGATCTGCATGCGTTGAAAGGTCTTGGTATAGACGCGAAGATATACATCTGTCTGCGCAGAAGCCGCGCCGGCTGCAAACAATACGCCTGCCGCGATCAGCAAGTTACAAAGCCTGTTGTTCATGGTGTAACACGTACCTCCAAGTTGTCTCTGTTGAAGTCAGTTCCCGTATACACAAGTTGCTCGAATTGCGATCACATTCCCTGGGCAAACTCAAATTGCACGCCGAGCGAAGGTTCGGGGAAATCAAACGGCAGCGGCGGCAGCGGATTGGCCAATGTCACGGCCCGCAACGCAGCCTGGTCGAATAAATAGTCGCCAGAGTTCTGTTCAATGCGGATTTCGGTCAAACGGCCATTCCTTTGAATGCGGAAATAGACCACGGTCTTTTTCGTCAGAGCCTGCTTGCCCGAGCTGTACGGCGGCTCCCAGTTCGCCTGGATGCGCGATTGCAGCAAAGCCAGATAGTATGAAAACGGGAATTCTTTAACATCAAGCCGGACTTTTTCGCCGCCAACGGCAGACTTGCCTTCATCTGACTTTTCCGGTTCTTTAATCTGTTTCGGCGGGCGCTGCTCCGGTTCTTTCTCTTCGATTTTCGGCTTCTCAACCGTCACACCTTCAAGTGCTTTTGGCTTGGGCTTGGCAACTTGCTTCCTGGGTGCGATTTGTGCCACTTCCGGCGCCTTGAATGAAACCGGCTCAGGTGCAAGCTCCACCAGCTCCACCGGGATCACCGTTGGATAGCCTTCGAATTTGCGGACGCCGGGCCGGGAATAGAACAAAGCTGCAAACAAGATTACGTGTAGAATGGTTGAGAATAATACAGTTGCCTTCATCAATGATTGCCGTGATTCATGGGCGCGTCATCTATCAGGGACGTGACTTAAGATTAAATAATGTTCGTGATTTCTTCAGGCTATCTTTGGCGCGGCTTCAACACCAAACCGAGCTTGCCAATACCCAACTCCTTGATGATATCCATCACCTCGATGACGTGTCCGTAGAACACTTCTTTGTCGCCCTGTAGCAGAATGGGTTTTAATCTTTCGGAAGCTTGCCGTTTTTGCAAGCGGTCCCGAAGCACGGTCAGAGTTATCCTCTCCTTGTGCCAGAACAAATTTCCGTTCTTGTCAACCGTTAGCACGATAGCCTCACCAGGATCGATCTCTTTGGCCATGGTCTGCGGCAAATCGACAGTCATGCCGGAACGCAACAGCGGCGCTGTGATCATGAAGACGATCAGCAAAACCAGGGTGACGTCAACCAGCGAGGTGACGTTGATTTCAGATAACGTGGTGTACTTACCGGACTTCATGGGCCTCCTTTTTGCTGAAGGCTTCGATCAGATTGGCGTAAAAGATTTCCAGCTCAGAGCCGAGCCGTTTGAGCTTGTTGACGAAATAATTGTATGCGATGACAGCAGGGATCGCGGCGCCCAGACCTGCAACTGTGGTGATCAGCGCCTCGGCGATGCCCGGCGCCACCACACTCAAGTCGGCTGAGCCGGTCAGGCCAATAGCCAGAAAAGCGCTCATCACGCCCCAGACTGTGCCGAAGAGCCCAAAGAACGGACTGACGTTGCCGGTCGTGGCCAGGAAGACCAGATGTTTTTCGAGCTTCAGAACCTCGCGGCTGGCCACGGAGTCGAACAGCCGCACCATGTCTTCGGAAGTATGGCGATTTCGCGGCTTCTGCTCGCGCAGCATGTCCACGCCGCCTCCCATAGACTGAGCTGCGGCGCCATCGGAGCGGTTGAACAGCCAATAGGCCTCCTTAAACACCTCCGCAAACGGATTGTTGGCGTACTGCCGGCTCGCCTGCAGGATTTCACGCACGTTTTTGTGCTGACTCATCAACCCCCGGAACCGGTCTGATTCTCTGCGAACGCGACGAAACACCCAGAGTTTGTCCAGAATGATCGCCCATGATATCAAGGAAAATACCAAAAGGATGGCCAGGATTACCTTAACCACGATGCCCGCATTCAGAACGAGATCGAGTGCATTTTGCTGCGTTAAGATTTGTTGTGGATTCTGGGTGAGACTGACAAAAATAGCGGGCATCCTTACAACTCCGAGTTGGTTTCGCCGTCAATTGCTACTTTAACATAATAAATATAAACTGGTTCCGAACCGACCACTTTTATACGAGTGTGACTGGTCACAAGTTTGCCCAATATATTTTCGCACTGAGTAAAAAGCAAGGGGAAAGTGGCATCAACGGCTTGTGAGGCGGTCTCGCTGGGTTTCTATTGCAACAGCGTGGCTATTTCAGTCACACAGAGATAACCAAAGAGAAATAACGAAGAAATAAGCAGAAGATTGGTCAACCATCGATTCCGTAGCTCGCCCATCCAGATTTGTCTTGAATTCATATATAACAATGTGCCTGCCAGGAACGGCATGAACAGGGCGCCGACAACCGAATAGATGACAATGAGCGCAACCGGACGTCCCGAAAAGAGTAGTATGATCGGGGGCAGGGCCAGGTAGGCGAGATAGCCTCGGTACCACGGTGACTTTGTGCTGATCAACTGCTGGTGCGCCTCCAGCGGCAGCCGTTTAACCAGACCGACAAAATCGCAAAACAAATAGGGCACGCCCTGCCAGACGCCGAGCATGGAGGTCGCCACGGCGCCCCAGAATCCGATACGAAATGCCCAGTGGCCGACGGGCCCGAGAAGTTCACCCAGCATCGCTCCCATACGCACAACGCCCTGACTGCCGGCGACGGACACGCCTCTTGGATGCAGAACTTCAGCAGCCAAAATCATGAGCGCGATACCAAAAACACCTGTGAGACAATAGGAAATGCCCAGATCGAAACGGACCGCTCTTTGCCACTTTCTGCCCAGCCACTGTCGCTCGCGGATCCAATAGCCATAAGCAAGCATCGTCAGGCTGCCGCCGACGCCGCCAATGACGCCCAGGATAAATCGTGGACTGCCTGTCGGAATTGCTGCCTGAGTTACCATGTTCGCCAACGTTATCTGCGGTGGTTCAAGCCAAATAGCACACCCCACGATTGTGATGAACATGAAGCCGACGAATACTTTCATCAAGCGCTCGAATTGGGTGTACGTACCAAACAAGACCAGCGCGGCTGCTATGAGCGAATGAATTGCGCCCCAGGCTTGCACGGAAAGGGCCGGAGCAATTGCGTGGGCAGCCAAACCGCAGGCCGAGATCATCGCCGCGCCCACGATCACAGTCCAGAGCAGCAAATAGATAAAGAAATAAACTTGCACCCAACGACCGAGATGGTGTACCCACCCTTCGAGCAGTGTCGTACCCGTGGCGAGCTGCCAGCGCGCCAGACCTTCATTCATCACGAATTTGAGCAGCGCGCCGACAGCGGCAGCCCAAATCACGGCATAACCGTAACGAGCCCCGGAGACAGCGGCGGCCACGAGATCGCCGGCGCCAACCCCTGTGGC
>CAZVSL010000109.1:0-13457 GCA_964629935.1 uncultured Calditrichaceae bacterium
TCGCGGGCAAGGGCGGGCCCGCCAACTCTTACATCCACAACAGTAAGCAAGCGCGCCGCAGCGATGTGAATTTACAAAAATGGACAACTAAAGCAACCTCTTTTCAGCGGATCAAATCAAAAGCATAACCGTTGGTTTCATAGACATTTTCTGCAATTTTCTTGCGCCAGGGATCGATATTGGCGTCGACCTGACGACTGTTGCGCCGGATGCGCCGCCAGGCGTCTTCACAAAATGTCTGGCACAAGACCAGCTCACGTCGCGTCTTGTCTTCACCCTGAGCAGACAGCAGTTTGTCGACGCGGGACAAAACGGCCGCCATACCAAACAGATCGATAGTCATGTCAGCTATACGCTGCAAAATGAATTCTTTCTTGATCACATCTTTGCGATATTTGGTCAGGACGCGCTCGACCACGTGGTGCAGCTCGTTTGCGTATTCTTCGAATTTTGCCACTTCATTTTTGAGCGCCGCGTGCACGCCCTCCAGCCGACTTGGCGCAACCCGGCTCCGAATGCGGCTGATGGTGTAATCCGTGAGCACGCCAAGTTCCCCGAGGGGATTCTGGAGCGCTTTGCCCACCTTTTTGAGATATTCCCCGTGTTCCTGCATGCCTGCCAGAGCAATGAAGGCGCGCAAGACCTCGTTTGTGCCCTCGAAGATGAGATTGATGCGGGCATCCCGCAGCGAGCGTTCGTAGGGATACTCTTTGCTGTATCCGATACCGCCGGCTATCTGCATGGCCTCGTTGGTGGCCCGCCAGACCGCTTCGGAGGCAAAGACCTTGCAGATTGCCGATTCCAGAGAATAATCCACATCACGGCGGTCGATCAAGCCAGTGGTGAGATAAACCATGCTCTCGCCCACAAAAGCGTCAACCGTCATGGCGCTGATCTTATCCTGGATCATCTCAAACTCAGCGATGGGTGTATTGAACTGCTTGCGGTTCTTTGCATGCTCCACGCTCATCTCGGTCAGCCGCTTGACGCCACCGACGCAGCCGGCAGCCAGACCCAGACGACCGGAATTGAGCACTTCCATAGCAACTTTGAAGCCTTTGCCCAGCGGTCCGATGACATTTTCTGCAGGAACGCGGACATTATCAAAATTGAGTTCGGTCGTAGATGAACCATGGATACCGAGCTTTTCTTCCTCCCTGCCGGAGGAAAAACCGGGCATATCGCGGGTCACCGCAAAAGCGGTGATCTTCATTTCGTCCTCTTCGCCGACCTGGGTTTTGGCAAACACAGTAAAGAAATCTGCGATGCCCCCGTTTGTTATCCAAATTTTGTTCCCGTTCAAAATGAAGTCGCCCGTTTCAGGATCGCGTTTTGCGGTGGTTTGGATGCCGGCAGCATCGGAGCCTGCGCCCGGCTCTGTGAGAGCGAAGCCGGCAAGCCATTCACCGCTGGCCAGTTTTGGCAGGAATCGCTTTTTCTGCTCTTCGGTGCCATGCAGCAGCAAGCCTTTCAAGCCAATGGATTGATGGCCGCCCAGCGTGACCGCCAACGAGGCATCGATAGAGGCTACTTCTTCAAAAACCCGGTTATATGCAGTGGATGAAAAGCCGTAACCTTCATACGCTTCCGGGATGCTCATGCCCAACAAACCGATCTCGGCCAGGCCGTCGAGAACATGTTTTGGAATCTCACCACTTCGGTCGATTTCAGCCGGGTCGATGTTCTCTTTTGCAAACTGTCTGAGACTATCCAGAATCAGGCCGATACTTTCGGCCTCCTCGGGATCGAGCTCGGGATAAGGCATGATCATATCCTGCTCGATCCGTCCTGCAAACAGGCGCCGGGTAAAACTTCGCATGACTTCTTGTCGGTTGTTTGACATGATTATTACTCCTTTAAATCAGTGCTCATCATAGAATGAACCGCCTTTCTCAGCTTTTTCAAGCAAGAGTTTGGGCGGCTGAAATCGTTCTCCGCATTGTTTGGTCAATTCCTTCATTTTATCTACACACACTTGCGCGCCGAGGTTGTCAGCATAGCGCAGCAAGCCGCCGCGAAAAGGCGGAAAACCCGTGCCAAATATCAGGCCTGCATCAACATCCCGCGGACGGCGCACGATCTTTTCCTGCAGACAGAGCACCGCTTCTTTCAGCATGATAAATACCAGCCGATTCTGAATATCCTCGCGGGAAAATTTGCTTGACTGATCTTCATGGTTGATAAGCTTATACACTTCGGGATCAACCTGCTTGCTCTTGCCATCGTAAAGATAGAATCCTTTCTTGCCTTTCTTACCCAGCCGCTTGTCCTGATGCATCTTTTCAATCACGGCCGAGGGCGCCATGCGCTCGGGAAAGGCTTCGTGCAGGATGCTGGCAACCTTAAAGCCGACATCAATGCCGACTTCGTCCAGCAGATTAAGCGGTCCCATGGGCATGCCGAATTCCACCATGGCTTTGTCGATCTCATCGATCAGCGCACCGTCCTCCAGCAGCAAAGCCCCCTCGTTGATGTAAGGCCCAAGAATACGATTGACCAGAAAACCGGGGCTGTTTTTCACGACGATTGGTGTTTTGCTGATCTTCTTGGCAAAGGCGACTGCCGTGATAGTGGCCTCATCTGAAGTCTTGTCGCCACGAATGATCTCGACCAGGGGCATCCGGTGCACCGGGTTAAAAAAGTGAAAGCCAAGAACGCGCTCAGGTTTCTTAACGCTCGAGGCGATTCCCGTTATGGACAAAGATGAGGTGTTTGTAGCCAGTATTGTCTTCTCACTTACGTACTGCTCAATCTCTGCGAAAACTTTCTGCTTAAGCTCGAGGTTTTCGACAATCGCTTCGATAATCATGTCACTGTTTTCAAAGCCATCATACTCAGTTGTCGCCGAGATCAATGTCATGCGTCGATCCATTTCGCGATTGCTAAGCTTGTTGCGGTCGACAGCCTGCTCAAAGACTTTTTTTGCGCGGCCCATGCCCTGCTCAATGGCTTCCTGATTGATGTCTTTCATGCGAACCGGGATTTCGTTGTATGCCAGCAGTTGCGCTATGCCGCCTCCCATCACCCCCGCGCCTAACATGCCAACCTGTTTGATATCGAGCGGCTCGCTCTTTGCTTTTTCAACGCCCCGGTCTTTCTTCAAATCTTCGGTCATGAAGAAGATCGAAATCAGGTTTTTGCAGACATCGGTGACGATCAGCTCGCCTAAAAGCTGAGCTTCGATTTCCAGCGCTTCCTCGAGCGGTTTACCGATACCACGCTTCACAGATTCAAGGGCTTTGAGCGGCGCCGGATAGTAACCCTTGGTATTTTTCATCACCATTTTTTCCGACTGCCGAAATATGAGGTTTCGGCCGATGGAATTGCTTTCCAAAAAGATAGCGTGCAGACGTTTGACGTTGCGTTTGTTCTCATAAGCATGGCGCTTGAACTTGCCGAGTACGGTCTCTGCGAACTCTTCCGCGGCAGCCTTCATGAATCCGTGGTGGTCGACTGGCAGCACCTTGTCCACGATACCGAGCTTGCCGGCTGTTTTCGCATCTACCAGCTTGCCGGTAAGGATCAATCGCAAAGCCCGCTGGATACCGATAAGGCGCGGTAATCTCTGTGTGCCGCCGAAGCCCGGCAAGATTCCCAGCTTCACCTCAGGCAGGCCGATGCGGGTTTTGGGGTGCACTTTTGCGATACGAAAATGACAGGCCAGAGCAAGCTCCAGTCCGCCACCGACGCAAGCGCCCTGAATCGCAGCAATCACCGGATATGGCAATTCATGCAACTTCCGAAATATCGCCTGTCCCATGCGCGCCTTTTCCGCGCCATCCTCGGCAGTCGTCACGTCCTTGATCTCGTTGACATCAGCACCGGCGATGAAATTGTCTGGCTTGCCGCTGACAATAACCAGCGCTGTGATATCCTTGCGCTCGTGCAGGTGGTCGAGCATTTCATCCAGCTCCCGCATCACATTTGACGACAAAATATTGACTTTGCCATCCTTGAAATCAAGCTCCAGGAACGCGATGCCGTTATCTTTCACCTCCAGAGTGAAGTCATTGTCCGCATCACGTTGAGCCGTTGCTTTTTTACTCGATTCTGCAGATTGTCTGGTTGCTTCCGCCATAATTCCTCCCCGCTTATAGATTTGGGTTTGTGTGACTCGCAATGCCATGGATAAAGATGTGCACGAGCTGTTCAGCGGACTGGTTCAGATCATACCTGCCATCGTGTGACAGCACCCAGTGTGTGGCGATTTCATCCAGCGCGCCAAAGAGCGCCCGTTTTGCCACGCCCGGGTGCACGTCCTTACGAATCACCCCCTGCTCCTGACCCGCCTCGATCAACCCGCCGATGATATTGAGATACTCACGAATCTTCGTGCCCGTATACTCCTTGATGAATCGATTGCTCTGTCTCAATTCAACCTGGAACACCTGAGCCAGCTTGGGATTTCGCCTGACAAGCTCCAGATGGGTTCTTATGAACTTGCCTATCCTTGCCGGAATGGACTTCTCGGCGGCAATCTCCTGCTTCATGGTTGCGATGATTCTCTCCATCTCCTCTTCGAAAATCAGGATGAGAATTTCATCTTTGTTCTTGAAGTAAAGATAGATGGTGCCATCAGCAACACCGGCCTTCCTGGCAATCTCCGCCACTTTGGCGTTATAAAAACCCTTATCCGCAAATACCCGGACCGCAGCCTTCAGAATGCGCGTTCGTTTGTCTTGTTTGTTTGGCACCGCAATTATCCGAAATTGTGTGTTTGGTTGGAAAACCACAAAAGCACAACATATATTTCAAAAAATGAATGAATACTCATTCAGAGTCCTTCTAAGTTATAATTCATCACGGGAATGTCAAGTTATTTTCCGGTAATATCCCCTGCGGCGCGATTCCCCTTGATCTTTTTGCGAAAGCTCGCTATCTACAGCAATCCGGGGGTTGAGAGGTTCAGAAGTTCCGGGTTCCGGGCCTGGATGAGTAAATTCGGTCTTTACAAAGAGGGTAAAACATTACCATTATTTACCATAAATCATACATATAAACCTAAGGAGTCGACATGAGGCCCACGCTTACGCTGCTTCTTTTCTTTCTTTTGCAGAATTCCGCGTCAGGCCAGGCTATCACGGGCTTTGCGCAGTCTACCACTGCACAACAGCGAGAGATCGAGCAGCAATTTTTGAGCTTGCCGCGAGCTGCCAACCTCGAGAAATATCTGTTCCGTCTTACGGAAGATCCGCACCTAGCCGGCAGTGCAGCAGGCAAGAGGGTTGCAGAATACATCAATGAAAAATACACGGAATGGGGCCTTGCCTCAGAGCTGGTCGAATATCACGCCTATCTTCCCTATCCGGCCAGGGTCGAGGTGACGTTGCTGCAACCGGATTCGATTCAGCTAGATCTGCAGGAACCGTTCTGGCGCTTCGACAAGGACTCCTATGACCACCGTGCGGTGACAGCGTTCAACGCGTACTCGCCGTCCGGAGACGTGACCGCGCAGGTCGTCTACGTCAATCGTGGCCTGCCGGATGACTATGACGCGCTGGCTGAGCTTGGCGTGGATGTGCGCGGCAAGCTTGCGCTGGCCCGTTATGGCGGCAGTTTCAGAGGCGTTAAGGCAAAAGTAGCAGAAGAGAATGGCGCCGCCGGTCTGATAATCTACTCGGACCCAAAGGACGATGGCTATATGAAGGGAGACGTCTATCCACACGGGCCCATGCGGCATGAGGCAGCTATCCAGAGGGGCAGCTTGCTCTATATTTTCCATTATCCGGGTGATCCCCTTACGCCTGGCGCTCCTGCCACCGCCAAGGCCCAGCGCATTAAACCGGAAGAAGCGGAGAATATGGCGCGCATTCCCACGACGCCTATCTCCTATGGTCAGGCCAGGCTTATATTCGAGAACCTTGCGGGCCCGGAAGTGCCAAATGGCTGGCAGGGTGGCCTCCCGTTGCGCTATCATGTCGGGCCGGGGCCGGCGTTGGTACGGCTCAATCTGGACATGGACTATGAAGTGCGGCCGATATATAACGTTATCGCGACCATACCGGGCGTGGCAGAGCCGGACAAGATGGTCATCATCGGGAATCACCATGACGCGTGGGTGCACGGCGCTGTCGATCCAAATAGCGGCACGGCGGTGGGGATGGAAGTCGGACGTTCACTCGGGCATTTGCTTGCCATGGGCTGGCGGCCAAAGCGCACTATCGTTCTGGCGCGCTGGGATGCAGAAGAATATGGGCTGATCGGCTCCACAGAATGGGTGGAGGAGCACAAGGCAAAACTCACCGAGCATGCCGTGCTCTATATCAACATCGATGTAGCGGTTGCGGGCGAGAATTTCGGTGCGGGCGCGACGCCTTCCCTCGATGGCTTCATACAGGAAGTCATCCGAGAGATAGAGGACCCGAAAACCGGCAGGAGCGTCTTCGAGCGCTGGTGGGCGAGACAAAACGAAAAAGAATACGTCAGGCTGGGCAAGGTGCTTCCGGATACTGCAGAAATACAGGTCGGGCGCCTGGGCAGCGGCTCAGACTACACTGCATTCTTGCAGCATGCTGGTGTGCCATCCATAAGCATGGGATTCAGTGGCAGATACGGAGTTTACCATTCGACTCTGGACAATTTCTACTGGATGAAAAACTGGGGAGATCCGACATTCGTGTATCATGAAGCTATGACAAAAATTGGCGGCCTCATGGCTCTGCGGGCAGCTCAGGCTGACATTCACCCTTTCGACTATGCACACTACGCTGCGACCGTTCTCAAACACATCGCCGATCTGGAGAAAAGATTACACGGCAAGTTTCTGCATGTCGAGATAGACCTCAGTCGCTTACGGGAGAAAGTAAGCGCCTGGCAATCCGCCTGCAAATCGTTGAACGAACGCAGCGTCGCTGCCCTGGGAAATAGCGCAGAGCACGCCCGGCTCAATACACTGCTATCAAACCTGGAGCGTCACCTGACTCAATCACCGGGACTGCCGGGCCGGGATTGGTTCAAACATCGCATCTATGCGCCCGGCTTCTATACCGGCTATGCAGCCAAGCCGCTGGCAGGTATCGCAGAGCCGGCCGAACAGGCCAACTGGGATACAGCAAGACGGGAAATGGAAACGCTGATCGCGCTTCTGGAAACGTCGATCCAAGCAATACATGCTGCTGTTGCGGAACACGCCAGCGGCAAATAGACAGCTTTCCCGGCGCAGGCCGGTATCGCCTGAGAAAGAGGCGCGTTTGCCTTACCACCGCCGCGGTGCGTTTTTCACCACGCGTACGGTATCGCGGGCTATGAGCAGCTCCTCATTCGTCTGGAACACAAAGGCGTGCAAGCGGCTGTCATCGACGCTGATTTGGCCGTTTTGTCCGGAGTGCATGGTCGCATTACGCTTTTCGTCGAGACTGAGACCGATGCTCTCCAGGCCCTGACAGATGCGGCTGCGAACCGTGGGCGCATTCTCACCGATGCCGCCCGTAAACACGAGCGCATCCACTTTGCCCGCGAGCTCCACAAAATAGGCGCCGATATATTTCCGGGCGCGATGGCAAAATATATCGATGGCGAGTTTGGCGCGGCGGTCCTGATTCTCAGCCTCTTCCTCAAGCAGCTCACGCATGTCATTGGTCAAGCCGGAGATCCCCAGCAAGCCGGAGCGTTTGTTGAGCATGGTATCGATCTCGGCAAAAGTCAGGCCCTCTTTGTGATATAAATATTCCAGAATCGAAGCGTCCACATCGCCGGCGCGTGTGCCCATCAGCAGGCCTTCCAGCGGCGTAAACCCCATGGAGGTGTCTAAAGAGGCGCCGTCCCGAATCGCACAAGCGGAGCAACCGTTACCGAGATGCAGGGAGATGATGTTGACCTGCTCGCGTTCGAGCTTGTGTTCCTGGCGATAGCGATATGCGATATAGCGATGCGACGTACCGTGAAATCCATATCGCCGAATTTTGTATCGGCGATACAGCGGATATGGCAGTCCATATAAATATGAAGTTTCGGGCATGGTGGAATGGAAAGCCGTGTCGAACACTGCAACCTGCGGCACTGTTTGGCCAAGGAGCTCAGTCACCGCTCTGATGCCGCGGATATTGGCGGGATTATGCAGCGGCGCCAGTTCTATGCATTCTTCAATCTGATCTACAATACCTTCATCAATGCGGACGGACTTGCTGAACTTTTCGCCGCCGTGGACCACCCGGTGTCCGACTGCGTGAATGTCCGATAGTGACTTAATTTGCTCGATGCCAGAGTCTGGCGAGATAATCCATCGCAATATCAAGTCTATGGCTGCGCGGTGATCGCGCAGCGGAGCGTCTTGTTTTTGTTTCGGTTGTCCCTCTGCTTGCAGAGTTATCAGGGAATGGCTGCCGACGCGTTCGATGATGCCTTGCGCCATACGCCGGTCCTCGTTGCGCTCAATCAAATCCAAATCAGTTTCAATGATTTGAAATTTCACCGAAGAGGAACCACAATTCAATACTAATACATACATGACATTAGGGTCTCGGTAGTTTGTTTTGGTTTTTTGCGGCTGTACTTTAGAGAAAAAAAATATAAAGGGCAATACAATTTGCAGAAAGGCAATAAAAAAGCCTCGCACCATGCGGCGCGAGGCTCAGGAGGATACCATGAAACGTTGTTCAAGTGCTATTTAGGGTATGGCACTTATATCGTACTGTTGCATGGACATCAATTTGAAAAGAAATGTATAGGTGTCATTCAATGATTTGCTGATTTCATAGCATTTATGTTCCGGATTATTCGGCGAGGTATCATACTTAAACAGCACCGAAAACGGAACCCGGTATTGCAAAATCGCAGAGCCGGCTCTTTTGGTCATCGTCAGATTCTCTGGCTTCCGTGACTTTTTTTCAACCCCTTCAAAATCCCCATACCATCTGTTCGCATTCTGGTTCCCAACACCGTCACGAATTTTCAAACCCATCACCGTGGCAGGGTCATGTTCTGCCTTGCTCTCCTGGCCACTCGCTACAGAACTGCCAATGAAGATTAGTGTAATGAAAAGGCCGTAGTTCAGAAAATGATATCTCATCTGCCATCGTCGCTAAATTCATGACTATAAACAAACGCCTTTATCCGGATTATTCCAACAATTCTGTGACCTCACTCGATCAAAGCCACACGGGACGCCATCACCTGTGCGATTTTAATCCTGGTCGATTCTGTACCACTGAGCGACGCTGTCATCTTAATGGTCGTCTCAGTATCGGAGGAGACAAGCATGCTGTTCTTCTCTGCAAAGCAAAGGCTGCCATTGACTTCGCCATTGCCGACTATGGCCAACGGCAATCCCTGCATCATTCCCTGGCCATCGATTTTCATGTGTCCGCTGAACTTGAATAGGAGGCAATCCTGGCTATCGGGCCGATTCCGGTCCTGGCGGGTGTAGGCAATTTCGGATGATGTGACAATGAGCCCGCCAAAGGCATGCAGAGAATCCACATCCAAGAGCGTCAGAGACTCTCCCCCAGCCAGTGCTCTGTTGGGAAGATTAGGCAGAAACTCCTGATCGCTCGAAAAGCCGGGCAAGAAAGCTGGCGCTTCGAACCTGTCTAGCTCCACGGACTTCACCTGGTCGCCGTTTGGCCGCACGGTCTTTCGGATACGCTTGCCGATCAAACCAGCCGGATTCTCCAGCGTAGAATCCAGCATTGCGCTGCGAACCAGCATCATCAGCTCTTCATGGCTCATAATGAAAGTGAAGTTGCCGTTTGCATCGACTCCTTCAGACTCTATTCTGACCACACCATTGCTTTCAATCGTGCTCTCGAAAGACTGGCCCTCTATCTCCTGCACAGTTTCGCTGGTGTTTTTGACCGAGAAGCGATAGCACGCGCCTCTTTGTGCAGCATAGGTAATGGCATGTTCTGTGGTGTGTGCTCCCGGGCGCCATACAGCGAAAGTCACTGCGCCTAACAGAAGAACGGTGGTCATGTTTGATAAGTTGTACAAGCACCCTCGAGTCGTGGCTGGTTACTCTCTGGCGGGTTTCTTTTTCGCTTTTGTCAATGCGGCAATGCCGGGCAAATCGATGCCTGCCATAAATTCTAGTGAAGCGCCGCCGCCGGTGGAGACATGCGAAATTTTGTCTTTTACTCCTGCCTTTTCCAGAGCAGCTACAGAGTCGCCGCCTCCGATCACCGAGAAAGCGCCGTTTTCGGTAGCTTTCGCGACAGCGCGGGCAATCTCCATGGTGCCATCGGCAAAATCGTCGTTCTCAAATATGCCCATGGGTCCGTTCCAGAAAATGGTGTTTGCCGCCAGTATTTTCTCTTTGAACGCCACAATAGTCTTGGGGCCGATATCCACGCCCATCCATCCGGAAGGGACGGCCACATCGTCATGGGTCCGAAACTGACTCTCGTTTTTGGTGTTTGCAATCACATGGTCCGTCGGCAACATAAAATCGAACCCCTTATACGGATGTGGATTTTTGGCAACCACCATGGCATTGTAGGCCATTGGGATGCGCTCTTCATCCAGCAGCGAATCGCCAACTTCGATACCTTTGGCTTTCAGAAACGTATAGGCCATGCCACCGCCGATACATATCGACGATACCTTGGTCACAAGATTGTGAATTACCCCAAGTTTATCTGACACCTTGGCGCCGCCAAGGATGACAACATACGGCTTCTCCGGCGCCTCCAGAAGCCTGGTCAAATTTATGACCTCAGACTGAACCAGATAACCTGCGGCCGCTTCTTTGATGTGCTTGGTCACGCCAACGGTCGAAGCATGGGCGCGATGGGCAGCGCCAAAGGCATCGTTCACAAAGACATCGCCGAGACTGCCTAATTTCTGGGCGAATTCAGCTTCGTTGTCCGTTTCCTGCTTGTGAAAGCGCACGTTCTCGAGCAGCAGCACCTCACCTTCCTGCAAACCATCCACCAGCTTTTCGACGCTGTCACCAATGCAGTCGTCTGCCGTTTTAACCTGCTTGCCGAGAATTTCAGACAACCTCTTTGCAACCGGCTTCAGGCTGAATTCAGGATTTACCTTGCCTTTGGGCCGGCCAAGATGTGACATCAGAATCAGCTTGCCGCCTTCTGATATGACTTTCTTTATGGTAGGCAGGGTTGCCTGGATGCGGGTATCGTCAGTTACTTTACCATCTTTGATGGGTACATTGAAATCCGCGCGCGTCAGCACGCGCTTTCCGCGTAACTCCACATCATCGATCACGAGTCTATCCATGTATCCTCCTGCTTTTCTTTTGTAAAATATGACTCAGGGCACACCAATGTAGTGCGCTATACGCACGGCTGTTGGCTTGCACCAAACGAGGCGCCCGGCTTCGAATGCGACGTTCGATGAACTTGGTAAATGCGGTAAATATTCTATCTGCGGAGGGAGAGTTTGGTAAAGATGAGCTGATGTCAAGCGAGACTATGCTAACCAGAGGGAGCATGCTTCAGTTGTATGGAATGAAATGCCGTAGTCTGGATGTGTGAACTTTGTTCATCTCAGTTAGCTCAAGCACGCAGATGCATTCATCATTTTCAGGGCTCGGCCACACTCGCACCAGGTTCGTATTTGCGTTTACCTTACGCCCGTCAGGAGTTCGAATCTCAACCCTGGTGGTGAAGCGCTTGACGGTCTTGGCAACATGTCGCCAGTGGCTGCGAAATGCCACGCCGCCCAAACTCAGATTGAGAATTTGTCCCTCAAGGGGTCTGCCCTTAAGGCCAAACACTTTGATTTTCCAGTTGTCATCATCAGAGGTGTCGAGTCGCGGGTACCTGCGTTTTTCAACAACACGCCGATTCATAATTTGATGGATGGTCTGATAAGAGCCAATGAATAGGAAAATTCTACATACTTTGCATCGAAGTTTAGCAAAATGTTCGCTAAGAAGCAAGGAAAAAATGAGGAGCTTGCGTTATAGCTCTCTTATCGTTGTGTGGACCAAGTCGACCAGCTCGATTGGTATCAGACTGCCCGGGCTGATGACATCGCGGACTTGTTTCGAGATATCCCAGCTCGCTGACCAGTGGTTCCATTTGTTGTAGAACGCCGGGCCTTTGACATATTCAACAATAGACTTGGCAATTATCTGCACAGCGTTGTCCCGGATTTCCGGGTCGTTCAAGTCAAACATCATCTTGATTTCGAAGTTGGGCAGCATGTCGGAGACAATCTCCGCCACGAGAGCCTCGTGCGTTGAAGGATTGTCGTCGCTGCCGTTGGCGCCTTTGCCTGCCTCGCCGTTGTTGAATTTCTTGTCATCTGATTGTAAGCTGAAATTACTGCCCAGGCCGTCTGAGGCGAGCAAGCTTTTGTTGCGGCGATAGCGATAGAAGTCCGGGCGCTTGCTGGTGGGATTTTCGTAGAGAATAATCCAATCAGCCAGCGGCTCCATAATGTAATGTTGTTCCTGATTTGCCCGCACATAGAACCGCGTCAAAGCCGTGAAGATGCTTTTTCTGCCACTGTTTAGCCTGAGGATGTAGGTTCCGTGCGGCAGCGCAACATAGGTTTCAACCTCACGTCCCCGTTGAAAGACATCGGCGAATGCATCTTTTATAATACTCTCTGCCAACTTGAACGTATAGCCGCTTTCATTGCCGATCAAATACTTGTCATCGTCATCATCCACGCTCTCAATTTTGATTAGCTCGAGCATTTCAGGATCGAAGTTGGCGGTGACCATAAAATTGCGGAAGGAGAGCTTCACCTTGCCAAAATCGCGCAACCCCTCGCCCTTGTCATCAAGCAGGTCCTTAAGCCGGTAGTACACCTGTTCCCCTGCGTGAATTTGTTGCGGCAGGTCTTTGAAGATCACAGGGGCGGAATTGGTATCTTCATAGAGATTGAGAGATTGGTAGTATTCATAGCAAGCGCGCTCATAGAATTCCTTGTTCAGTGGCGCTTTTTCCAGATACATCAGCGCTTTAAAAACCAGTGTGCGGGCTGCGATATCACGCGGCGTCTCTGTCTTGCGCTGTGCCAGCGTCAGGGTTTCAAAGATTTCCATCACCTGATCGATATAAACGGTCAACAGGTCTTCGAAGGCCTTAAGCTCGTGTCTGCGTGATTTGTCTTCATAGTAAAGTTTCTGGTATTCGAGATACATCTTCAAAATGCTGTTTTCGTGCTGACTCATGCGCCGCACGAGTGAACTCTGGTCAGATTGAGCCAATGCTTCCGATGCCACAGACACGCATAGCAACCAAAGTAAGAGTAAGCGAGCGGCCGCCTTCATTTACCTTCTCCGTTAGTCGAAACTCCGTTAACCATTCTAAAGCAGTCGATCATCTGAAAATTCTTGCTGCGATTGTCAAGCAAGTCGGCCAGCCTTGTGTACAGTTTTCTGCCAACCCACACTTCATGTGGCAGCTTGGTATTCAACAAAGGCTCTTTGGTCTCGTTGCGCGCCAGATTCAACGCTTTTTTATAATCGTCGCAAGCTTTTTCGTAATTGGCCGGATGTTCTTCTTCGCGTTCGAGATATGTCAGCGCCCGAAAAATCAACAAGCGGG
>CAZVSL010000110.1:0-5890 GCA_964629935.1 uncultured Calditrichaceae bacterium
AGCTGAAGCTTGAACACCGAACCACCCCGCACAAGAGAATCGCTCGATTCAGGTCAGATTTTCAAGCTGGCGCCTGAGTTTGTTGAAACGGCCTTTGCGACGCGATTTCTCCTCTGAGAAACTCGGATCTGGACATATCAAAAATGGAGGAATTTCTTTTGCACCGACCAGCCGCTCTTGCAACCGCTGACGAAGCGCGAGATGGGACACGCTCAAAACCGCCCACGATGAACGCATACGAAGGACTGTACGCCTTTTTGATGGCGGTCTTTGTCACTTTTGTGCTGTTGACCAACACCGTGGGCGTGAAGCTGTTCGAGGCTTTTGGCCGGGTGTTGCCGGTCAGCATTATTTGGTTTCCTCTGACTTTTCTGATTACAGACATCGTATCGGAGATGTATGGCGCGCGGCGGGCGCAGTTTATGGTGGTGATGGGATTCGCCATGAGCTTGCTTCTGCTCGGGTTTTCTATCATCGGCATCAACCTGCCGGTGTCGGGGGTCTATCCGCTGCAGCAGGACTATACCAATATCTTCGGCCCGGTTTGGCGCCTGCTCTTTGGCTCCATGGCCGCCTAACTGCTGGCCCAGATGATCGATGTCCGCTTGTTTCATTTCTGGAAACGGCTTACGAATGGCCGGCATCTGTGGCTGCGCAACAATGCTTCGACCATGCTGTCACAATTTGTCGACACCTTTACGGTCAACACTATCTTTCTTTATAACAATCCCACCGTCTTCACCGGCAACTTTGGCGATCTCATAGAGATCATCTTGAGCGTCTATGTTCTGAAAGTGACTATCGCTGCCCTGGATACGCCGCTCTGCTATCTCGGTGTCTGGCTGGTCGAGCGCGCAACCGGCGTCAGCGGTCGCGAGCTAACTTAGTTTAACCTGTAGAATGAATGCCATGGATTTCAAACAACTCCCAAAAGTAGAGCTACATCTGCATCTGGATTGCTCATTGAGCTATGAGGTGGTGCGCGCCATCGACCGAACCGTCACGGTTGATACGTATCGCCAGCAGTTTATCGCCCCGGCAAAATGCACAAACCTGAGTGATTTCCTGCAGCGTCCGCCGAAGTGCATCGCTCTCATGCAGACTGAACGCAACCTGGAGTTGGTGGTTGATGATTTGTTTGAGCAGCTTCGGCGAGATAATATCATTTATGCTGAAATCCGGTTTGCACCGCTGCAGCATCTAAAAAGCGAATTGCAGGCCGAACAGGTTGTTGAGATTGTTGAAAACGCCACAGCAAATGCAGTTAGAAACAGCGGCATTGAAGCCCGGCTCATCCTGTGTACGCTGCGTCATTTTTCAGAAGCACAAAGCCTTGAAACCGTGAGGCTTGTCAAACGATTTCAGGGCACGAAAGTGGCAGGCTTTGATATTGCAGCGGATGAAGCGGGCTATCCCATCGATGCGCATAAGACAGCCTTTCGCTTTGCTTACGACAACGGCATCTTTTGCACAGCCCACGCCGGTGAGGCGCGTGGCCCGGCAAGTGTGTGGGAAACGCTGCAGCACTTTCGGCCGTCGCGCATTGGCCACGGTGTCAGGAGCATCGAGGATGCTGAGTTGCTGGCACACTTGAAGACCAACGACATTCACCTGGAAGTGTGCCCGACCTGCAACGTGCAGATCGATATCTATGATCAATATCGCGATCATCCCATCAACAAACTGTATGAGCTCGGTCTTTCCGTGAGCGTCAACACAGATGCCCGCACTGTAACCAACATCGACCTAACCCGCGAGTATGAGAAGCTGAACCGGACTTTTGGCTGGACGCACGACCATTTTTTGAATTGCAATGTTCACGCGCTGCACGCTGCGTTCATCCCGGACAGGCTCAAATCACAGTTGATAGCACGTTTGCAGGATGATTATAGAAAGATAAGCTAGCGTCCATCCGGAAACTCTACAGAATTGTCATTCCGGCATGCGAGTTCCTGATGGACGCTGGGTAGCCTACCCTTTACTTGTTTTCCGTTCTCAAAGTGAGGCGGCTCTCATCGATAGAAATATCGCTCAAATCGTCAAATCTGGCCTGCAGACCCCAACCGCCAAAATTTTCCGTTATCGCGATCAGCACCTCATTCTCGCCCGATTTGAGCGGCAGATAGATGTCGTCAAAGAAGCCTACGGTGCCAAGATAGCGATAATCGCGCGTACTGTAGGTATCGTTGCCGCCAAAGATGGCGCGGTCGTTGACATACACTTTGACTATATCGCTGAAGCCGAGACTCATTTTCTTAATTTGGTCCTGCTCTGCGGTCATGACGAGCCGCGCAAACACGGTGTTCTTCTCATTCCCGCGGTCGCGCGTGCGCAGTCGCGCCAGATTGGCTATACCGGATGGCTCGCAAGTCAATAAATCCCACGTGAGAGTTTCTTTAAAGCTCTGCTCAAGCACATTCCTGGTTTCAATTTGTTTCTGCTTCAATGTCCCTGATATCTGCCAGGACATGATGGCGCCTTTCTCCGCCCGTTTGATCTCCCGTGGCGCACTCTTTAGTTCAGGGTTTTGCAACTCCGTCACTTCGAAATTGGCGAAACGAGCATAGCCAAATCCCGGCACGAGCAGACCGACTTTACCGCTGGCAACCTCGCGTTTGATGTCATGCATAAACATGGTGGGTGCTTCGCTATAATTGATGTAGAGTTCAGCCTGTTTATCTGCAATCACGAATCGTACATGCATCCATTCATGATGATCATACGGTATGGCTGCCCCGAAGCCTTCACCGTGATATAATTGCCAGCCGGACACGCCATTGTACACGGGAGTATATTGCACCGCATCGGGCAAGCCCGACATATGCGGACGAAAATAGAGATGCTCGTAATTAGCGTCATCCTGAAACCGGAACACCACGCCGACGAAGTTGCGGCCTGGCGGAAAAGCAATATCAAACTCGATGACGCCGTTTATAAAATCGCTGTCCTCCACAATCGCCAGGCCGCCTTTGATCAGCAGCGCAGTTTTGCCACGGTATTGTTCCGTAAGACTCGAATCAGCCTCGACTGTCCAGCGGGAAGAATCAAAGGGGATTTTCTCCGCTGCCACAACCAGGCTTGCACAGTGCATGAGGCACAAGAAGCCGAGAATACACGTTTGTCTCATGTTCACCTCCGTGATAATATAAAAAAAACTGTAGTTAACGGGAAAGCTACGATCCCGATGGTCACTGAGGTTGTGGGGTTTGTGGTAAGCGGTTCAGAGTTTGTGGCGAATGGTTCTTTTACTGTTCAAATGAGCTATTGGCGACGGACTTCCGGAGTTTTTGCTGCCGGCGCCTGCTGATCGGAAGGATTTGGTTATTATGCAGGACAACGTTGTATGTGCCGTCATCAGCCCGACGGATTTCCCGCAGGCGATCCATGTTGATCATTATAGACCTGTGGATGCGCTGAAATCGTTTTGGACTGAGCTTTCTTTCCAGCACATGCATCCTCTCCCGCACAAGGTAGGAGGTCTTGTTGGTATGCACCTTGATATAGTTATCAGAGGCTTCGAGCCAGTCGATGCGCTCCGTTTCGAGAAAGAGTGTTTTGTTGTCATGCTTTATGGGTAGTGTGGTCAAATAAGTGGTTTCCTTAACATTCGGTGTGGCCTGCGACACCGGGAGCGCTTGCATGCGCTGAACATAAAATTCGTAACCATAACTCAGGCCCAGAACTACCCAATATAACAGGAACTCAAAGTGGAAGAGCTGCAGCAATACATCCACGTACACCTGTCCAAATCTCATCAGGGCAAGTTCTGAACGTTTAAGCGTCCAGAGCATGCCAGTGATGATGCCAATATGTGCCAGAGCAAGAAGCGCACAAGCGCTGAAATGCACGAGAAGTGGTGTAAGCCAGCCGTTTCTTTGAATACGATAACGCTTGCCCAAACGCACGATGATGTATGCGATGGCCAGCCAGGAATAATAATTGACGATAAACTCAAGCAGGCTGGCCAACCAGAGAAAGTCTCGGCCGTATGTGAGATGTTGCAGGAAAAACTGTAGATAATGAAATAACGCGATGCAGGACCAGACCACCACGGCTAAAATCCAGACGCGTCTTGGCGAGAGGCGGACTTCCATAGTTTGCTATAACACTTCCTTTAAGTTAACTTGCACCTTTGCGTTCTTGCGTGATGATGTTTTGCCGACAAACTCCCGTGTTCGAGCGTCAGTTTTCGTTCCGGAGCAGCCGCATCAAATTCGAACGATAGCCGCGACCCGACGTAAGCTTCTTGCCGTTCTTCAACACCAGAACATACTCGCCGTTAAACCATGGTTGAATTTCCTTAATGCAATCAATCCTTACAATAAGCGAGCGATGAACTCGGACAAAGTCGTTGGGGTCGAGCCTGGCTTCCAGATTGCCCATGGTCTCGCGCAAGAGGTGGGATTCTTGTCGTTGATGGAGATGCACATAGTTGCCGGCAGACTCGATATAATCGATTTCCTGCGCCTGCAGAAAATACACGCGCCCGGAGGCCTTGATGACCAGCCGCGCCAGGTACTTATCTTTGCCGCCAACTCTTTCTTCCTGTTGCAAATCCTGCAACAGATTCAGGAGCCTGCTATTGACTTCCCGCGAATCTTCTTTGGCCATGAAAGTTTTGGCGCGCTGCAGCGCCTTCTGAAAACGGGAGCGGTCAAAGGGTTTCAACAGATAGTCAAGGGCATGGACTTCAAACGCACGCAAAGCATATTTGTCATAGGCCGTGACAAATATGACGGTTGGCATTTTGCTGGCGCCAAGCTGTTTCAGGACGCCAAAACCATCCAGCTCGGGCATTTGCACATCGAGAAAGATCAAGTCCGGGGCAAGTTCCCGCATCGCGGCGACTGCCTCGTGCCCGTCCGAGCACTCTGCAACGATCTCGACTTCTGTGTCGGCTGCCAGCAGGGTCTTGATCTTGTCACGCGCCAGCGTTTCATCATCAACGATAATCGTTCGAATGGGCTGCATCTTTTTCCTGGAGCAGTAGTGGAATTTCAAGGGTTATCGTGAGTCCGCGCTCGCGGCCATTGTGCAGCTCAAAGCGAAAATCAGAACCGTACAGTTGCTTTAGCCGGGCGCGGGTATTTGCCAGACCGACGCCTTCTCTGGTGGCCTGCACATCGTCTTTCAAACCCGGTCCGTCATCCTGTATCGAAATCAGGAGACGACCATTGGCGCGCTTTGCTGACAGCTCGACCGTGCCGCGCCGTTTGTATGGCTCGATGCCGTGCCGGATGGCGTTCTCCACGAGCGGTTGCAAAAGCAAGTTTGGCACGCGCGCGCTCAGGACCTCAGGTTGAATGTCGGTGCGCACGGTTAATCGTTCACAAAAACGTGTCTGCTCGATTTCAAGGTATCCGCGCAGAAACTCGAGCTCCTGTTTGAGCGTCAGCTCCTGCACACCGGTATTCTCCAGAGTTAGCCGCAGAAGATCGCTCAAGCGCGCCATCATGCGGTCCGCAGCTTCAACATCTTTATGCATTAAGGCAGAAATGGCATGCAGCGTATTAAACAGGAAATGCGGCTGCAACTGCATCTTCAGCACCTGCAAATGGCTCTGTGCCAGACGCGCCTCGAGCTGGGACGTACGCAGCTCTTTTTCCCGAAACCGGCGGTAATAATCGACGGTGTGGCTCAGCCCCAGAATCACCCAGTAAGTGACCAGATTGGGATGCATTTGTACCAGCACAACCGGCCGGTCCGGCAGCCAGCTCACTGCATGTGTGATGCCTGACAGGATGTACATTTTGGCCAGCGTCATCAAACCTGAGGCCAGCAGATGCACTAAAGTCGGGCGCAGCCAGCTCGTACGCTCAAAAGGATAACGGCGGGCGAACCAGACAATCACCGGGGTCAGACAGGCCCAGACGTACCATTCCGGCAGCAC
>CAZVSL010000110.1:5900-13376 GCA_964629935.1 uncultured Calditrichaceae bacterium
ACGTTTTTTACATGGATGGCCGGAAGGAAGAGGCAAAGGCCTGGCTCAGCAGGGATCCGAGAAAATTGGCCTCGTAGCCACGAGAAAGGTATGAAAGATAGGATTGGCTCGCGAAGAAAAATCCGAGCATTGTGGCCAGCAGGAAGAGCAGCGGCCACTTAATCCAGGTTTGCAGGGCAGGTTTCATGAGATTCCGATTCGGTTCTTGCAGAATTATACGAATCGGGTGGGGTTTAAGCAAGGGTAAAAATCCGGCGTGTCACAATCAGGGGCGAACATATAAGTTGCATTCTAAGACCGCGACCCAGGAGAAGAGAAAAAGCAAAGGTTGTATTCTCATTCCGAGTCCGGAATTGCTTTTTTCTGCGCCTCCAGCGTCACCGCCGCCCATACTTTGAGCGGCTCCGGCCTCTCAGGTCGGCCGTGCAAGCCACCGCGACCACCGAAACCGCTGCGGCCGCCAAATCTGCCGCGTCGGTTGCCCATTTGCTCACGCAGCGCCTCACGGTCGATTTCGCCGGTCTCAAAGCCGACGCCCACAATCTTGCCATCCTGTATTCCGATGGCGTAAGGATGGCGCTCCGACGCGTGCAGCGGCTCCCGGGTTTCATTCACGCTTTAGACATTGCCGACATGCTTATTCATTCCCACTGTGCAATAATCGTTGCAAGAAAAATGTCCGATAGCGTGCACGAACTGTTTCGCAGCCGGATAGGACGGGCGCTGCACATTCCGTTTGCGCTGACTAACTCTTTAAAAAACAGCGCAGGCACGATTCTTGAACAGTGTCTTTCTGCAACGTGCGTGCTGTATCATGCTTCGCCTGGATCTCCTCCGGCGGGGACCTTCATCGAACAAAACAGTTATTGGGCAATCTTATGCTCAAACATCATCTCAAGATCATCTCGCGTAGTTTGCTGAAGGATAAAGGCTACTCTGCTATTACCATCTGCGGACTGGCCGTGGGCATGGCATGCTGCCTCCTGATCCTGCTCTATGTCCGCGACGAGCTGAGCTACGACTGGTTTCTTCCAAATGCGGATCGCATTTATCGCGTTATCGCTGAGCGAGGCAAAGGAAATGAGACGCGGCTTTCGGCCAACACATCCTATCCGATCTTGCCGCACTTACAGACGGATTTCGCCGCAGATATTGTCATCGCAACACGGGCCCGCCAGGCGTTCAAACCTGTGTTGCGCTCCGGCGGGAAAAAGTTTCGGGAGGCGCGCTTCTTTCTGGTGGATTCGACTTTCCTCGATGTGTTTCAATATACCATGTTAAGGGGGGATCGCCGCACAGCGCTGCGTTCACCAGACGGGGTGGTGATGACAGCGGCTACTGCGCAGCGCTATTTTGGCGATGAGCAGGCCATTGGGAAAACCGTGACCTATCAGACCGGAGACGAGCCGATCACTTTTACCGTGACCGGGGTGCTGCAAGACCTGCCGCATCATACCCATCTTCACTTCGATATGCTGGCGCCGATCACAGCCATCCCGGGGCCTTTTGAGAGCTGGCAGACGTTTGTGAGAAACTATTCGTATCTCGTGTTGCCGAATGGATACGACCCGGGCCGACTCGAAAGCGAATTTCGGGACTTCATCGATCGTCATGTTCGCGCGCAATTGGAGCCCGGTGAGGTATTCAATCTGTACCTGCAGCCGGTAACCGATATCCATTTGTATTCGCATTACATGTCGGAAGTGGCGCCCAATGGCAATATCGCGCATGTGTATTTGTTTTCAGCCATCGCGCTGTTTGTCCTGCTCATCGCAAGCACGAATTTCGTCAACCTGACGACCGCGCGATCTGTCCGGCGCGCCAGAGAAGTCGGCCTGCGCAAGACGGTTGGCGCTACGAGAACACAACTGATCGTGCAGTTTTTGGGTGAGTCTATCGCTCTGAGTTTGCTGGCGCTACTCGGCGCTCTATTGCTCATAGAAACGGTCCTGCCTGAATTCAACAATTTCACCGGCAAAGAATTCGCACTGTCGCATCTCGTCAACGGGCCCATGCTGCTGGCCTTCCCGGCGCTGACGCTCCTGGTCGGTATTCTGGCGGGCCTATACCCGGCGTTCTTGCTGTCTAACTTCAGACCAGCAAGCGTTCTGAAGGGGCAGGCTTCCGCCGGCAAGAAGCGTGTTGCCATCAGAGAGGGATTGGTTGTGTTTCAATTTGCCGTTTCCATCGTGCTGATCGCGTGTACTGCAATTGTGGATGAGCAAATGCAATACGTGCAAAGCAAAGACCTGGGCTTTGACAAAGAACAAGTCGTTGTGGTACCCGTGAATGAGGCGGCGGTCGCTCACGCCACGGCTATCAAGCAAACCCTCATGCAGTACGGAAATATCACGTCTGCGTCTTTTTCATCGCTTGTGCCTTCAACAGACCTGTGGACATACAATGTTAGGACCGAGGCAAATCAAAACAGCATGGGCATCGGTTTCTACAAAGTCGACCATGATTTCGTCGAAACCTATCGTTTAGAAATGGCAGCGGGCCACAATTTTCAACCCGGTCGTCCGACTGATTCAACCGCTGCTTTTCTGCTCAATGAGGAAGCCGCCAGGCGGTTAGGTTATGCCACACCTGACCAGGCTATCGGACAACAGCTTGTGTTCGGCGATGGCAGCAGAAACGGCAAAGTCATCGGTGTGGTGGAAGATTTCCACGTCGAGTCTTTACACCAGGAAATCGCGCCTATGATTTTCTTTTTGGAGCCGGATCATTACTATCTCTCTGTGCGTATCAACCCTCCGAGCATCGGAGAAACGCTTGAGCACATCGAGAATACACTCACAGCATTAGCTCCACAGCTTCCCTTCGAATATCAGTTCATCGATGAACGTTTCGAGGCGTTGCACCGGCAGGACTTACGCTTGCAGCACATTTTCGGGATCTTTGCCTGCATTGCGATATTCATCGCCTGTCTGGGACTTCTGGGGCTGGCTTCCTTCGCAACTGCCCAGCGCACAAAGGAAATCGGTATCCGCAAAACTCTCGGCGCTTCTGTTGCCGGCGTGGTCGGCTTGCTCTCGAAGGATTTCGTCAAGCCTGTTCTCGTCGCGAATCTGATCGCATGGCCCATCGCCTGGTATGCGATGAATACCTGGTTGCAGGATTTTGCTTATCGAATTCCAGTAAGTTGGTGGACGCTGGCATCGGCTGGCAGCATGGCGCTGGCTATCGCTCTGCTGACAACCTGCACGCACGCCATCAAGGCCTCTCTGGCAAATCCGGTTGATGCATTACGTCATGAATAACAAAACACCTATATGTAGCGACTCGTGTGCGGGGAGAATAGGGTGTTCAAGCTTCAGCTTGCCGGGGTGGAGGTGGCACGCTAAAGCGTGAACACCTTTGGCAAGAATTTGCTCGTTTTAGCAGACAGAAAAATGAGGATCAGTCATGCTTAAGAACTATGTCAAAATCGCTTTGAGGAGTCTGCTGAAGGATAAGATTTTCTCCGGCATTAATATCCTGGGATTGGCTCTGGGATTGGGCTGCTGCATCCTGATCAGTCTCTACACGCTCGACGAGTTAAGCTATGATCGCCACCATCGTGATCCGGAAAATCTTTATCGCGTGGCAACAGAAATTATCTCGCCTGAGCGTCACATGAAGATTGCAACCTCACCGGCTCCGCTGGCTCCCGCGCTGAAGCGGGACCTCCCGGAAGTTGAGGCAGCAGTGCGGGTCATGCGGCCGCCGGGTGTGTCACAGCATATTCTGCGGCACGGTGAAAGGCAATTTGTTGAAAATTCTGGACTCTGGGTCGATGCCGATTTCTTTCAGCTTTTTTCGTATGATTTCCTGCATGGTAATCCGATGGAAGCCCTGCGCCAACCCAATTGCGTCGTACTTTCTGACGAATTGGCAAACAAGCTCTTTGGCGAGGCCAATCCAGTCGGCCAGACCATCGAGATCGATGACAATTACGGCGCGTTTGATTATCAGGTCACCGGGGTTTTCAAGCAGACCGGTTTCAATTCCCACCTTGAAGCGTCATTCCTGGTCTCGCTCAAGAGTAAAGGTATTGGTGAATACGCTTACAGCCGAACGAACTGGGCTGGCAATAATTTTCTTTTGACTTATATCCGCACACGGCCGGGAACACAGACAGAAAGCGTGCAGAGCAAATTCCCGGCATTGCTGGCACAATACGCTGCCGCCGACCTGGAAGCGGCCGGCTTTGAGAAAAAGCATTTTCTGCAGCCTGTTCCGGACATTCACCTGCATTCTGGTCTGCCCGGCGACGGAGGCAAGACCGGCAGCATCGCGTTGGTCTACACGCTGAGCAGTATTGCGATACTGGTCCTGCTGGTCGCTTGCATCAATTACATGAATCTATCCACTGCCAAATCCACCCGGCGAGCCAGAGAAATTGGAGTGCGCAAGGTTTTGGGAAGTCAACGGTCGACCCTCGCACTACAGTTTATTTGTGAATCCGTTATCCTGACGCTGGTAGCCGCAGTTCTGGTGCTGGTTGCATTAGAGCTTTTTCTGCCAAAGTTTAATCAACTTATCCGGCGCGACTTAAGCTTGCTGGCAAGCATCAATTCTTCTGCCATAGCGATACTGCTGGGTATCGTTTTGATAACAGGCATTGCAGCGGGCAGCTATCCGGCTTTCTTTCTATCCTCCTTTGCGCCGGTGCGCGCCCTGCAGGGTGAGATCGCAGAAAAACTATCAGCGCGCACCTTGCGCAAAGTACTGGTCGCGTTTCAATTCGTCATTTCCATCAGTCTGATAATCGGGATCATCGTTATTTCCAGACAGTTGAGCTTTATGCAAAACAAGCAGCTTGGCTTTGCAAAGGAACAGCGCCTTGTCATTCCGTTTCGTACAGAGACTGCTGTCGAGCAACAAGAGGTGTTCAAACAAGCAGTGCTGGCAGAGCAAAGTGTGCGGTCTGCCACAGCGACTTCGTCCTATCCATCGCGTTTCGTTGTGCATGACAATCAGTTTTTCCTGGAGGGAAACACCATCGACGAGGCGGTGATATGCAAAATAAATTACTCAGACCACGATGTTGTCGAGACGTTTGGATATGAGATTGTCGCAGGTCGGGATTTCTCAAAACAGTACGCAACAGACATAAGCACTGCCATTCTGGTGAACGAAGCCACGCTCAAAAGTCTGGGATTGAATCTGGCAAATGCAGTCGGCGCGCGACTGAATACGGTTTGGAATGACGAAAACCGCACGTTCGAAATCGTTGGTGTGGTGCGCGACTTCCACTACCAGTCGTTGCATGAAGTTGTGCGGCCATTTGTCTTTCTGCTAAGCCGTGACCTGGATTTGCCCTACATGGTTCTACAGCTTGAAACTTCCGATTACAGCGCAACCCTGACACGGCTGGAACAGATTTGGCAAGAACATCTGCCTCAAGTGCCGTTTGAATTTTCTTTTCTCGATGAGCAAGTCAACCAACAATATCAGCAGGAGCAGCAGCAGGCCAAATTGGTTGGCTATTTTACGATTCTGGCCATTTTCATCGCATGTTTGGGACTCTATGGTTTAGCCTCATTCACCGCAGCCCGCAAGACCAAAGAGATTGGCATCCGCAAAGTCCTGGGCGCCTCGGTCGCCAGCATCGTCTCTTTGCTATCGCGGGATTTTCTGAAGCTGGTGGTGCTGGCCAATCTGATCGCGTGGCCTGTCGCCTGGTTTGCCATGCAGAAATGGCTGGAGAATTATGCCTATCGCGTTGAAGTGAACTGGTGGACCTTCGTTATAGCGGGTAGCCTTGCGTTCATGATAGCCTTGCTCACGGTGAGCGCGCAATCGGTGAAAGCGGCGCTTGCCAATCCGGCGTCATCGCTGCGGGACGAGTGAAGTTGAAATATGGCAAGAAGACCAAGAAGGAGATTCATTAACGTGGACGAAAGTCATGATTATTATGTGAAAGTCGGTGCATGGCAGCCGGCGTTGACCCACCCTGCTTTGAACTCTGGACGAGTTCAAAGCTGTCCCTCCCGGGAGGGACGTTTTGCGCGTTGGAATGGCCGTTTAGGCGAATAGTTTAAACAGAATCGTAGTAAGGAGGGCAACAATGGAAATCCAGAATCCGAAGTTCCATTTGAGGATACTGACGTGGGATTGTTGGACTTCGCCGCGCCCTTTTTCTATTTCCAGTTTTAGTTCGTAAATATCGCGTTGCGTCGCGACATCGTACGGCACGCGCGATTCGATGAACTCAAGAACCGTGAGGGCCTTGTCCGCCCCGAAGGTCTGTTTAAATATCTCGAGTGTTTCTTGCCGCAAGTCCATGAACAAATATATTGAGCTGAAAGTCAATATGCAACACAATTGATCACTAAGCTGAATAAGGCGTCCGATAGATAGAGGGCTTGAGAAGCACAAAGCAAAAGTGAAATTCAATCCGGCGTCTCCACCTGCGCCAGCAGCTTCATCAACTCTTTGACCGAGTGGTTCTGCAAGTCTTGCACCAGTTCGATGATGTCGCCGCGCAGCTTCTCTGAGGTGTAGGGTTGAGCCAGCGCTGCGAATTTTTCCGATACGGTCTGCCAGCTCATGGGATGGGTATGGAAGCCCTCATAGTCTTCCTTATGCATATCCAGCTTCTGACCATCTTTGAGATGAATGACGAGATCGCACTGCATCTTATCGGGAAAATTGTTGCTGTATGCTTCTGACGGTTGCACCGTTATCTTGCGGAGTAAGTTCTGCACGTCATCACGGGTGATGCGGTCAGGCTCGTATTGCTCGGGCAAGACCTGACCATCCAGCAATGCGACTGCGGTCATATAGTGCAAGCTGTGGTCCGCTTCTTCCTTGGTCCGCACTACTGTCTTGTCCCCCTCTTCGCCGCCGCCGATAATATGGTAGGCCACGTCGAACGTGGTGATTTCGATCTTGTCGATGTCACCAGAGTCGAGGTCATGTTGCTGCCGCAGCTCGATGGCGCCTTCGAGCGTGGCCTGCGAGTGAATCTCTGCGTTGAATTTCTTGACAATCGTGCGGGTCACGCGCTCCAGATCCTCCTGCTGCCAATCGATTTCAAATTTGCCGGCGATGCTATCCTGGAAGCCCTTGTTGCCTTCAAAGACCTCGGGCGGACCTGTGATACCGCGCATGGCCAGAAACGTAGCTGAAGTAGCGCCAAACCCGGTCCAGGGATAAGCCAGCCCTTTCCAGTGTGACAATGCGCCCGTGCGTGTGACCCGCAAAGCGTTCAAACCCGTGCCGCTGAGGGCCATGGCGTGCGCGGTCTTTTCAGCACCAAGATTGAGCGCTTTGGCGACGCCGGCAGCCACAGCATAGGCGCCCTGCGTGGTATGGTCGAATCCTTTGGCGCGCACCGGTGCTTCATCGCTCAGTCGGCACTGCACCTGGTAGGCAACGGCCAGCGCTGTCATCAACTCTTTACCGGAGATGTTGCCATACTCGCCCGCAGCCAGCACGGAACCGAGATTGTCGCTCGGATGACAGGTTTCGCCTTTTGCCAGGTAG
>CAZVSL010000111.1:0-13353 GCA_964629935.1 uncultured Calditrichaceae bacterium
GGCCGCATCTCGCTGGTGCTGCGCGGCAAGACCGGCTCCACTCACATCGATGGCATCGCCTTTCACAATGGCCGCCTCTTCGGTTCAGACACGCAACGAAAGGAGCTGCTCGAGATCGATCCCGGCGCCGGCAGCGTGACAGCCATCGGCAAGCTCGGATTTACAAATGTCGAAGGTCTTGCGTTTTCTCTCGATGAGGCTTCGATTCTGTTCGGCATAGATAATGATTCGCAGAAGCTCATCACAATTGCAACGGAGACGGGCGCCGGGCGTAAAGTCAGCGGCGCCAAAATAGCTTTTGAGAATGTCGAAGCCCTGGTATTTGATGAGGACGGCAGTTTGTTCGGATTCAGCAACGGCGATGAGCAGCAATTCATTAGAATTGATCCCGTCAGCGGTACAGCCACTGCGATTGCAGTTGCCGGAGTCGGAAAACGCGATATCGAGGGCCTTGCGTTTGTCGATCTGCGCTCCGATGCACCGGTCTCGGTTCCCCGGACTCCGGCTCCAGGCCTGCCTGCGTCTTTCGAGCTGCATCAGAACTATCCCAATCCCTTTAATCCAACCACCACGATTTCTTTTGAAATTGCCGGCAGCGGGACAGGTGAGGTGGTACAAATTCAGGTTTTCAATATAACCGGACAACTTTTGCAGACGCTTATTGATGCGACAATGTCGCCGGGTAGCTACCAGACACAATGGGATGGTCGGGACCGCTTCGGTCGCGCGGCTCCATCGGGCGTTTATGTCTATCGGATGCGCGTGGGAGAGCACGCACAATCAAGACGCATGCTGCTGCTCAAATGAGTCGAATTTTCCAAAAACCGCATCCCTTATAACCAATCCCTTATACGCCGTCTACCTCATAAGCACTCCTCCCGCACCACGACGCCATCGATGATGACGGCACAAACGTGGGTGGTATACTCAAAAGGATCGCCGTCGAACAAAACGATATCGGCATCCTTGCCCTTCTCCAGAGAGCCAACACGGTTGTCGATGCCGAGCAGACGCGCTGAATCGATGGTGAGCGCGGCGAGGGCATCCTCGAATGCGAGGCCGTTGGCCACCGCAATGGCGGCTTCGAACAGCACGATGCGGGTTTTCGGAACGTAGCTCTCATAGCCGCTCTGGAAGGCGAAGCGAATTTCGGCGTCTTTGAGTTTGGCTGCGGTCTCGAAAGAAGCGTTTTGTGTATCTCTGAAGTTGCGCACCATCGGCGGATGCACGATCACCGGCGTACCGGCCGCTTTGATTTCATCGAGCACGAGATACGCTTCCGCGGCGCCATCGAGCACCAGCTCGAAATCGAATTCCTCAGCCAGCCGCAACGCACTCATAATCTCGGTATACTTCTGTGCTGTGATCAAAATAGGGATCGCTTTGTTGAGGGCCTTTCCCAGCATTTCCATTTTCAAATCGCGCGCCGGGCGTTCGTCTTCTTCTTTGGTCTGCCGTTTTTCGAGATAGTTTTGTGCTTTGAGCAACTCTGTGCGCAGCATGGCCACACCTTTCGATCGCGTCCCCGGTGATTTGAAGTTATGTTCAATGGTTGCCCCTAATGTCGCTGTGATCATCGCTGTGGGACGAATGACCGCTTCCTCTACTGTCTCGCCAACGGTTTTTACTATCATGGTCTGACCACTGATGAGTGCGCCGGGCGCGTGGCCGGTGTGCAGGGTGGTAACGCCGAGATTGCGCACCCATTCCACCAACGGTTCGCGTGCGTTGTAGGCGTCGATGGCGCGCAACTCGGGCTGGATTGGATCAGAAGTCTCGAGTTGATCCTGATCGTGCTCCTGGTTGTAGTAGCCGGATAATCCAACGACGGAGTGCGCATCGATGAGTCCGGGTGTAACTACTTTTGCTGACATGATTTTGTAGCCGTCGGGAATGCTGACTTCCAAAGCCGTGCCCACGCGCTCGATTTTACCGTCCTTCGCGAGCACGACGCCATTTGCAATCGGGTCGCCAGCCATAGTGTAAACCGTGTCGCCTTGCACCGCCAATTGTGCATATAGCGGCAAAGCGCTAATGATGAAGCATAACCCGACGGTTGCTATTGCAGCGAATCTTTTTGCCATTATTCCAGCCCTCCTTCAGAGTGAAAATCGATGTAGTTGCTGCGCGGGAAAACATTGTACGCGCCAACAGCATATTTTCGGTGCTCGGGATTGGCGCGGTCAAACAGGAGGTTGCCTTCCACCCAGGTTTGCTCGACGTGGGTATAGACGCTAAGCGGGTCATCGGAGAGCACGATAAAATCGGCATCCTTGCCTGGCTCCAGTGAACCGATGCGGTCGGCGAGGTCCATCATGCGCGCCCCGGCCAGCGTGACGGCTTCCAGTGCCCCGGCGCGTGACATTCCGGCGCGGACGCCAAACGCGGCTGAGCGCAGAAACAAGCGCGAGTCAGTGATAAAATCATCTGTGTGAAAGGCGACATCCACGCCAGTTTTTTCCAGAACGGCTCCCGTTTGAAAGCTGAGGTTGATAGCTTCGAGCTTACCGCCCGGAGAGTCGATCATGATGATGGAGCAAGGGACTCCGGCTGCAGCGATTTCGTCAGCGACTTTCCAGCCCTCGCTAACGTGTTGCAGCACCACGCGGAAATTGAATTCCTCAGCCAGCCGCAGCACGGTCATGATGTCATCGTGACGATGTGTGTGGTGGTGCACGATACGCTTGCCATCCAATACCTGAATCAGCGCTTCCATCTCCAGATCACGCTCGGGCATTTTCTCTGGATCGTCTTCCGCTGCCTCAAGTTTCTTTCTGTACTCCTGCGCTTAACGAAAAGTTGTCGTACCATGGCCGCCGATTTCGCACGTGTGCCGGAAAATGGCTTTTCTTCCCGAAGTGAATTGGTGCCGTTGGCCATCTTCATCCCGCCGCAGACACCGTTGCGCGGGTCATCACAGTACAAGAGATCTTCGATGGTGTCACCGTCGCGCAGTTTCAGGTAAACGGTTTGCCCACTCATGAGGTGTCCTGATCCTGGCATGATATTGACGGTCGTCACACCGCCGGCGCGGGCCCTCTGAATGGAGTTGTGACGGAGGTCGACGGCATCGAGCGCCCGCACAGCCGGATGCAGGGTTGCTGAACGGTCGCCGCCTTCCACGCGCCCGATGTGCGAATGGGTGTCCACCAGTCCGGGCATGATGGTTTTTTTGGAGACATCGTGCTCGATGGCGCCCGCCGGGGTCGCCACCTGCGCTGACGGTCCGATAGCCACAATCTTGCCGTTTTGCGCTACAAGTGCGCCGTCTTCGATAGGTTCCCCGACGATGGGTATGACGGTTGCACCACGAAAGACATGTGGCTTTTCCTGAGCATGCGCCGTCTGTGCGGCTAGCAATAGCACCAGAAATGAAATGAAAATGTGATGATTCATTGGTGGGTCCTTTTTATGGTCTTAACGAATTAAGGCAGTAAGCTAACATCATGGCGCAGTTTGTCAACCAAAAAGGGTGGGCGTCAGGCATTTTGCCGTGACTCCATTGGCTTTGAGTATCGGAGCAGAATTCAATTTGCAGAACACACTGCTTTTGCGTACCATTAAATATTGCGTAAATCCTTGAAGAACCCCGGCATTATTTTGAACTGATACCAGGGAAGAGTTAATCTGCCTAACTAAATACATTTGCAAAACACTCTCCTTTTGCTTAACATTTGTTATGAATCATCTGCTGTGTTAGAATCGAGGAGAGAGTGTGGTCAAACTGAACAAAAGCACGCGGTTTGCGCTCTATGCCATGGTCGAGCTCAGTAGCGCGCCCGAGCGTGTCTTGACCGCTGGCGAAATCGCGGAAAAATATAAGATATCTGAACATCATGTTGCCAAGGTGATGCAGCAACTTGCGCGCATGCGGCTTGTGCGCAGCATCCGGGGCATCAATGGCGGCTTTCAAGTGGCACGCGATCCAAAACAAATTACCATGTATGACATCGTTGCGCTGTTTGAGCCACAGGCAGAGCCGCAACAAGGCTGCCTGCTTCTGGATTATGATGAAACTTGTAACCATGCCGGTGCATGTCGCATCGGCGAGGTTTTCGATGAGATCCAGGAACAGGCGATTTATACACTTCAGTCGATCTCGATCGCCACGTTGATCTCACCCAAAAAAATTTCTTAACGATTTCAAAAATTGCTTGACAGAGCAGAAATTTTTGTGTAATATCAAAACAAGTATTCGAGTACCTGTTTACTTGTTTATTGTCCTAACCGATGGTGAGGTTGCAAAATGACGTCGATTCGATCCTGGCAAATGACAAAACCGAATCAGCCCATGCAACGCGTCGCTCACGCCGCCACTGAGTTGGCTTCGGATGAGGTGCTGGTCCGGGTTGCCGGCTGCGGCGTTTGCCACACGGACCTCGGTTTCTTTTATGACGGTATTCAGACTGTCCAAAAGCCCCCTCTGACGCTCGGGCATGAAATCAGCGGATTTGTGCAAGACAGCGGACATGCCGCCCGGGTGTGGCAGGGCAAAGCGGTTATCATACCAGCGGTGATGCCGTGCGGTGAGTGCGGGTTGTGTGAAAAGGGCAGCGGCCGCATCTGCCGGCGGCAAAAGATGCCAGGCAACCACATCCATGGGGGGTTTGCCAGTCATGTGGTTGTGCCGGCGCGCTATCTGTGTCCCGTCGAGGTCAAATCCGCTGATGAGTTCTATGCAGACTCGGGCGTGACCTTGAAGGAGCTTTCCGTGGTCGCGGATGCGGTGACCACGCCTTATCAGGCCATCAGGAATGCAAAGCTGCAATCCGGCGATCTGGCAGTTTTTATCGGCGTCGGCGGCGTCGGCGGCTTTGGTGTTCAGATAGCCAAGGCGCTCGGAGCTACCGTTGTTGCCATCGATATCGATAGTCGCAAACTCGAGGCGGCAACCAGGTTCGGAGCGGACGCGACTTTTGATGCGAAAGAAATGAGTGCGAAAGAGCTGCGCAATGATATTCGCAATTACGTGACCAACAACCGGTTACCGGCTTTCGAGTGGAAGATATTCGAAACTTCGGGTTCAGGCGCAGGTCAGGAGCTGGCGTTCAGCCTGCTGACATTTGGCGCCACCGTGTGCGTAGTCGGTTTTACGATGGAAAAGCTGGAGCTGCGCCTCAGCAACCTCATGGCCTATGATGCGCAAGCCATCGGCAATTGGGGCTGTCATCCCGAGCATTATCCTGCGGCACTCGAGCTGGTCCAGACTGGTAAAATCAAGCTCGCGCCTTTTGTACAGACCTTTCCAATGAGCGAAATCAATTCTGTTTTCCAGCGCGTGCACAAGCGTGACATCGACAAGCGTCCCGTGCTGGTCCCGGACTTCGATTAGGAGAAATGTCATGGACACTTTCAAGAATCACGATCTGGTTCCAGGATATCGTTTTGAAGAAATTCTGTATGAGCTCAAACCCTGTCTCGACTCGGAGGGTGAGCCTGTGGACGGTCTCTACAACGCATGGATCGTTCTGAACAATCCACGCCAGCTCAATTCTTACACAACCAAGATGGTAAAGGAAGTCATCCTCGCCTTCCGTAAAGCTTCCAATGCACGCAATGTGGTGGCGGTGGTGTTTACGGGTGCTGGTGACCAGGCGTTTTGCACCGGCGGCAACACCAGAGAGTATGCCGAGTACTACGCCGGTCAGCCCGAAGAATACCGGCAATACATGCGACTTTTCAATGATATGGTCACGGCTATCCTGCACTGCGATAAGCCTGTAATCTGCCGGGTAAACGGCATGCGTATTGCCGGCGGCCAGGAAATTGGTATGGCATGTGATTTTTCGGTCGCCAGCGATTTGGCTGTGTTTGGCCAGGCTGGCCCAAAACATGGCTCTGCTCCGGACGGCGGCTCGACGGATTTCCTGCCGCTCTTCGTGGGCATCGAGCATGCCATGCGCAGCCTTACTCTCTGTGAAATCTGGAGCGCACACAAGGCATATCGTCTCGGTTTGCTGACGGAGATTGTGCCTGTTTTGAAGCATGACGGCAAGTTCATTTCAAATCCACTGGTGGTCACCGACCGCTGGATCGATCAAACCGGTAAACTTGTCTACGGCGAGAGCAAGACAGGCGAGGCCAGGAAGGATGCGAAGGCTTTCGTGCAGCAATGCGAAAAGGACCTGACGCAGCTCGATCTGGCTGTTGATCGCTTATGTACCTCATTGATGCTGACGGTACCCGGTTGTCTGACCAAGACCATTGAATCTGCTCGCAAACACAAGCTGCAACATTGGGACCGCAATCGTGAAAGCAACCGCGCATGGCTGGGACTCAACATGCTGACAGAGGCAAAAGCGGGATTCCGCGCCTTTAATGAAGGCCCGAAAGGCAACCGTGAAATTGATTTCATCAAGCTCAGGCAGTTGCTTGCTGCTGGTGAGAAATGGGATGATGAACTCATCACCAAGGTGCTGCCGGCCAGAGAATGACCGACGGGAGGGATGTTTTGGATTTCAGCATAAGAAAAATCAAAGCAGAGGACAGCCACGCTATCATCGAACTGGATGCAGTGCATTCCGGAGATGCAAAGCCGGAATACTGGAAAAAGCGGCTACAGCCTTTCGTAGATAGTGCTGCAAACGGGCGTCCTGTGCTGGGATATGTCGCCGCTGCGGAATGCAAAGTGATCGGTTACGTGCTCGCGGAGGCGCGCGCCTGGGAGTTCGGTTCTCCGGAATGCGGCTGGATCTTTGCTATCGGCGTGGATCCGAAATGTGGCCGGCAAGGAGTGGGTCTGGCGTTATGCCGGGAGGTTTGTCTGACTTTCAAGCAAAAGGGCATTCACACGGTTCGCACCATGGTGCGCAAAGACCATGTTCAGGTTCTCAGTTTTTTCCGGGCTTCCGGTTTTAAGGCCGGACCATTTATCGAGCTGGAGTTGGAGATGTGAGATTATTGCAAGAGAAACACTGCTGCGTCGGTGATTGCGGCAGAGATAAGCGAAGCGGCCTCTGTCGCACAGAACCGCACCTGAGACTGCTTCGCTTAACTCCGGCGCGGTCATACTCAAATATAGTCATTTAATAAATGGATGTCTGGGCATGAGCGGATTCAGCAAAATAAAGGTCGAAACACAGGACGAGGGACAAGTTCTGCGGTTAACTCTCAATGCGCCAAAAGCGAATGTGTTAGATCGGCAGATGATGACCGAGCTGCTACAGGCAGTGCAACAGGCCAGCAAATCCGAAGTCAAAGCTTTGATGTTCGATGCTGAGGGGCCGCATTTTTCTTTCGGTGCCAGCGTGCCGGAGCATCAGAAAGAGCAGGTCGCGGATATGCTCGAGACATTTTCCGACCTTCTCAAGGCACTGATCGACATCAGCTTGCCGATGTTTGCCGTCGTAAAGGGCCAGTGCTTGGGCGGCGGTCTTGAGCTGGCCTCTTTCTGCCACTGGATATTCGCTGCAGAGGATGCTATGTTCGGCCAGCCAGAGATCAAGCTGGGTGTGTTCGCGCCTTTCGCCTCGCTTATTCTGCCTCATCGCATCGGGCAATCCGCTGCGGATGATCTGAACCTGAGTGGCCGCTCGATTACAGCAGATGAGGCGCAGCGAATCGGACTGGTTCATTCTGTCTCAAAACAGCCAGCGAAAGAAGCACATGGGTACATCGAGCAACACATCCTGTCACGCAGCGCGGCATCTCTGAGAATGGCCACAAAAGCTGCACGATTCGAGATGAATCGCACATTCCTGACGCATCTGGATGCCATGAACGAATTGTATTCCCAAGAGTTGATGGCCACCGAGGATGCCAACGAGGGCATTGCGGCCTTCCTGGAAAAACGCAAACCTGTTTGGAAAAACCGTTGAGCGTATGATGTTTGATTTCAAGAAAAAAGTCGTGCTCATTACAGGCGGCAGCGGTGGACTTGGCCAGGCTATGGCAAACGCCTTTCTTGCCGCAAACGCCCGTGTTGTCGGTGCTGATTTGCACAAGGGCGAGATCGAACACCATGCGTGTCGCTACTTTGAAACGGATGTAACTGATTTCGAGTTCGTACGAGCCTGCGTGCAGTCGGTTTTACAGCAGGAAGGAAGCATCGATTGCCTGGTCAATAATGCGGGTATTGCCCAGGATGCGCCAGTCTGGCGCATGACCGAGGCGCAGTGGGATCGCGTGCTGCAGGTCAACCTCAAGGGCGCGTTCAATTTCATCCATCACGTCGCCCCACACTTCCGGGCGAAAGGCAGCGGGAAAATCGTGAATATTTCGTCAATTAACGGTTTGCGCGGCAAGTTTGGCCTGGCGAACTACGCGGCATCAAAAGCGGGTTTGATCGGCCTGACCAAGACCATTGCCAAAGAGCTGGGCCGTTACAATGTCAATGTAAATGCTGTCGCGCCCGGCTATGTGACCACGCCTTTGACGGAAAAGCTGCCAGCAAAAATTATAGAAGAAGCGAAAAATGAAACAGCGCTGGGTCGTCTTGGTGTGCCAGACGACGTCGCAAATGCTGTCTTGTTTCTTTGCTCGGAGCTCGCGCGTCACATCACCGGCGAGGTTGTGAAGGTTGACGGCGGACAATATATTTGATACATGCCTGTGCATGCCATCTACGGACATGATGGAGACAGAATCATGGCGTCATCCCATCCGGTTTTCGCTGATTGGAAAGACAAATCTGTTGACGATATTTTAAGCGCCTGCCGTAACCTGGTTGAAGACCCTGACTACCCGGTCGTGCGCCGCTGGCGGGAAGAAGGCGGTAAGGTCGTCGGGCATTTTCAGGTGTATTTTCCGGAGGAAATTGTGCATGCCGCCGGCCTGCTACCGCTCAAGATTCGCGGCGCGCAGGTAAACGGCACGGAGGCAGAGTCGCATTTTGGGTCCTACCTGTGTTCGATCATCAAGACCTCGCTGGAGCTGGCGCTGACCCAGAAGATTGAGCTCGATATGTTTGTCACCCATCCTATTTGCGACGCTGCCCGCAATTTGGCCGCCATCTGGGGCCGTAACTTCCCGTACAAATGTCAGATTCTCTATCTGCCGCAAAACCCCAACTCGAAGCACTCAGCCATCTATCTAAGAGATGAATATCAGCGCTTGCTCCATGACGTTGAAACCATTGCCGGACGCAAAGTGACGGCCGATGAACTGCGCGCCTCACTACAGTTGTACAACCAGAGTCGCGCCCTCATAAGGCGACTCTACGACCTGAAACGCGAGTCGCCATGGCTTGTCTCCGGGGAGGAAGCGTTTGTGCTGACGGCGCTGGCAGGTTTCGTGCCGCGGGAGGAATATAATGAATTTATGCAAACCATGCTGCCCATGCTCGAAAGCCGCCCGGCGCTAAAGCAGGATAAAATGCGCGTTGTGTTCGAGGGCGGGTTTTGCGAGCAGCCGCCCCTGGACCTGCTGCAAACCATCGACCGCTCCTGTTATGTCGTCGATGATGACTTGATGATCGGGTTGCGCTATCTGCTGCAGGATGTGCCTTTGGATGGTGATCCGCTCGGCAATCTGGCGCATGCTTATCTCGAAAGCTCAACTTACAGTCCCGTACAGCACGATCTGCGTAAGCCGAAAGAAAAGATGCTTCTGGAGCGCATTCGTAAGGCCAATGCTGAAGCAGCAATTATTACGGCAGCCAAAATGTGCGAGCCCGGTCTCGAAGAGCAGGTCACTTATGGCAGAATGCTGGATGAAGCCGGGATTGCCTATTTTATTAGCGAATTCGAAGAGAACCAGACGACATTTGATCATCTTGGCATTCAACTCGAGACGTTTGTCGAAAACATCATTTTCAGTTGATGGAGGCGTATATGAACCCGGACACTGTCAGCCAATCTGAGTTCGTCGGGCGCGGAAACAAGCAAGGCGCAACTTTGTTCCGCAGATGGTTTGAGACGTTGGACGAAACCGCACAGCAAAACAAAGGCGCCGCTTACGTATTTGTCATGGGCAGCCTGAACGAAATTCTCAAGACATTCGATCTGCCTGTCGTTTTCCCGGAGATAAACTCCTTACAAACGGCCGTTCGCCGGGTTGCGCATGAATATTTGAATGATGCAGAGGATTATGGCTATTCACCCGATATCTGCGGTTACGTCAAAGCTGATGTTGCGGTTCAGCTCAGAAACGGACAACATCCCATGGGCCAGATTCCCAAGCCCAAACTGGCTGTTCTGACCAATGCTTGCAACACCTATATTAAGTGGGCGGAGATCTGGGAGCGTATGCATGGCTGCCCGGTGTTCACCATCGACATTCCGGGTACGCGCGCTGATGGCACACAGAGCTGGCCCGGTGACCCGCAATTCGAAAACGACCGCCGGTATGTGGCGGCGCAACTGCAAGAGCTCATCGAGCTGTGTGAAACGTTAACGGACCAGAAGTTTGATATCGACAAATTCAGGGAGATATTGGGTCATGCCAATACCATGAGCCGCTGCTGGCAGGAGCTGCTGGAGTTGAACAGGAAACAACCTGCTGTGTTTAATGCCCTAACCGATGGCACGATCTATCTGGGCGTTGCCAATGGCCTGCGTGGTATGGCCGAAGGCGCCGAGTTCTTCGAGAAGCTGGTCGAAGAAATGGCGTACAAAGCTGCGCACAACATCGGCACCCTGACCGAGGAGAAATTCCGCCTGTTTTTTGTCGGCGTGCCATGCTATCCGATCTTCCGGCGGTTTAACGAATTTTTCACGGAGTGGGGCGGCGTCTTTGTGCATTCGACGTACCTTTGGTTTGCTTCCGGCGGAACGAATTTAGGCTTTCAATATGATCTCGACAACCCCATCGACAGCCTGGCTGAGGGTGTACTCATCAGCGTGCGTGATGCCATGGACAGTATGTTTCATAATCAGCAACCGATTTTGCAACTTTCCGATCCTTTTCATGTCGATGGCATCGTCTATCATCCAATCAAAAGCTGTCGCACGGTCTCCACGGGATTAGCAGATGGCCGGCGCTACGTGATGGAAAATCATAATATGCCGACTCTTTTCATTGAATCGGACCTGATGGATAAACGTGTGGTTTCCGAGGCACAGATGAAAAATCGAATCGATGCCTTTTTTGAAGGTATGATTTCCAGGCAGATCAAACATGAGTAGGTTCACGGGCGCCACGCGACTGCTGAAGGCCCTGCAAGATATTTCAGGCAGAAGCCCTGAGGCCGCAAAGTCTCGACCGTCCTTTTAAGCTTTTGTTTTGGCAAAGTGCAAAAGTAATGGCAGAAATGTTGATGGTCTAACCGGAGAAAACCATGTCTTATGCAGCCGGAGTGGACGTCGGCTCCACACAAACCAAAGCTATCGTCATCAGCGAAGCACGGGAAATCGTAGGGCGCGCTCTGATCGATACCGGCGCCAATGTCACTGCTGCTGCCGAAAAAGCTTTTCATGCCGCCCTTTCCGATGCTGAATTAGGCGATGAAGAGATCGATTACGTCATTGGCACGGGTTATGGGCGATATAAGGTGACATTTGGCAACAAGCAGGTGACTGAGATTAGTTGTCATGGCCGGGGCGCGGTGCACATGTTTCCCGGTACGCGCACGGTTATCGATATGGGTGGTCAGGATAGCAAAGCGATTCGTGTTAGCGCCGACGGGGAAATCGTCGACTTTTGTATGAATGACAAGTGTGCCGCCGGCACGGGACGCTTCCTCGGCGCAGCCGCCACTGCGCTTGATATCCCGCTCGATGAGCTTGGCCAAACTGCGCTGGATGCGGAAAAACCGGTGCGGATCAGTACCACCTGTACGGTTTTTGCCGAATCAGAGGTACTCTCCTGGCTGGGTAAAGGCAAGAAGGTCGAGGACATTCTTTGGGGTGTGCATCAGTCCATCGCCTCGCGCTCGGTGGGCTTGCTGCGCCGCGTGGACATCGAGGATGAAGTAACCTTCACAGGCGGTGTGGCGAAGAACACGGGCATGATTCAGGCATTGGAGCATAGCCTCGGAAAACGCATCAACGTTGGGGCTGATTCCCATTACATGGGCGCCCTGGGCGCTGCTCTGTTCGCATTGGACCACATTCTCACCAGCCGAAAACCGGCGCGAGCAAAAGAGTATATTGGGGTCTCACCAAATCTAAAGGGAAAAACGCCATGACTTATACTTTGGGGCTGGACGTTGGCTCAACTTATACCAAGGCAGTCATCCTGGATGCAAATTATGAAATGGTCGCACGCCATATGGCTGCCACTGGTTCCAGGTTGCTTGAAGTTGCTGACAAAGTCGCAGCCGCTGTCATTGGTAACGCTGGCCTCCGGAAGACCGACATCGCCTACACCATCACTACCGGTTACGGACGCCACCTGGTGCCATTCAGGAATTTTCAGGTCACGGACCTCACCGCCACGGCCCGAGGCGCTAATTTCTTGTTTCCGGGCACGCACACGGTGCTGGATATCGGCGGCCAAACCATGAAAGCGAGCCGGATCGACGAGCATGCTCGAGTCGCTACCTTCAGGCTGAATGACAAGTGCGCTTCCGGCACCGGTGCTTTTCTGGAAAAAACTGTACGCTACATGGGTTACACCACGGAAGACATAGGCAAGCTACTGGAGTTGTCGAAAGAAACTGTCCCCATCTCCGGTGTCTGCGCGGTGTTCGCGGAGTCCGAGGTTATCAGCCACCTCAGTGAAGGAGTGCCGCCTGAGGACATCATGTACGGCGCCATCCTGTCGCTCACCGACCGTTGCGTGCAGCTTATGAAGCGCATCCGCTCTGAACCGGAATATACGCTTGTTGGCGGCATCTTGCGCTGGCAGAGAATGGCGAGCGTCATTCGTGAGCGCCTACGAGAGACGGTGAATGTTCCCCAAGGTGATATGCCACAGTACACCGCGGCTCTTGGATGCGCCATCCTTGCCCACATCCGTTTACAGAAGCTGAGGGCGGAGAAGCAGGAAACCGAATCCGTAGCGGCGTAATCCAAGGCTGATGGGTATTTAACAAACGTGGGAGCCCAGTCATGAAAGCAACAGACATTCTTTACGAAGAGCATCGCATCATTACAAGGGTGCTCGAATGCTTAGAGAAAATCACCGAGCACGCAGAGCGTGATGGCAAGCTGGATGCTGAATCAGCTAAGTCTGCTGTGACTTTTTTCCGTGAATTTGCCGACGGCTGTCATCATGCTAAAGAAGAAGATCGGCTTTTTATTGTTATGCAGGAACAGGGTATCCCGGGTGAAGGCGGGCCCATTGGTGTGATGCTGACAGAGCATGACCATGGCCGGCGCTTTGTGCGCGGCATGTCGGCAGCCATTGAGCAGGCAGCCGCCGGCGACGAAGACGCCATCCGGGAATTCGGCCAAAATGCGCGCGATTTTATTGGCTTGCTCAGCGCACACATATACAAAGAGGATAATGTGTTTAATCACACGGCGACCAACG
>CAZVSL010000112.1:0-11985 GCA_964629935.1 uncultured Calditrichaceae bacterium
CAGTGCAGACTGCACCAGAAACGGCCCGGCCAGAAACATGCTGGAGTGTTTGGTTATCATGGCCAGCTCGCTGCTCATGCCGGGCAGATAGGCGCCGCCGGCGACACAAAAGCCGAAGACGCAGGATATCTGAGGAATGCCCATGGCCGCCATGCGCGCGTTATTGCGGAAGATACGACCGAAGTGCAGCTTGTCGGGAAAAATCTCCGCCTGCCGCTGCAGATTAACTCCGGCGGAATCGACCATGTAGATGATCGGCAGCCGGTTCTCCATTGCGATCTCCTGGGCGCGCAGATTTTTCTTGCAGGTCATTTCTACCCATGCGCCGGATTTGACCAGTGGGTCGTTGGCCATGATGACGACTTTGCGGCCGCAAACTGTCGCCACCGCGATTACGCTGCCGGCCGAGGGATAGCCGCCGGGGATGTCATCGTACATTTCGTAAGCCGCCAGTTCACCGATTTCTAAAACCTCGGTGCCGGGATCGATTATCTTACGAATCTTCTCACGCGCCGGATATTTGCCGCGCTTCTTCAGCTTTTCAACCGCGGCTGGATCCTTTTCTTTGACTCTCTTTAGCGCCATGTTCAGCTCACTCAGCTTCGTGAGCATATCGCTGCGGCGTTTTTTATAAGAATCTGCCTTGAGGTCGAGTTTGCTTTCGTATCGTTTCATTTAGGCCTGTATTGTTCGTAAGTCAAACACTTTCCACTTAAACTGAGCGATTCATACAAGAATTGATTCACTAATGGGTGCGTCATATTGGGTGTTCACGCTCTGGCGTGTCCCTGCCCCCTCCCAGCAAGCTAGAGCTTGAACTCCGAACCCTACCTACAATAAAAATCGCTCAATTTAGATCCCGGATTCATTGACACCTTTTTGTAAGAACCGTTTCAACGGTTTCCCAAACTTTCGCTGTAGGATTAGCTGAGAATGGTCAATGGTCAGTTTTCAATCATAATCAGCATTCAACGCAAATCCTTGACCCGCAACTGCAGAGTCGTACGCCCGTTGTAGTCGTTTTCGTCCAGGGTGTACACCAGCTCTACTTTTCGTTCGCCGGTTGGCACGCGATACATCTTGTCGCCCAGGTTGAATCCGATGGCATCCATCACGACGCCATCCTTGCGCACTTTAAACTTCAGGTGATTGCTGCCCACGATCAGCGGCGAGCCGACCACCTGCAAATCACGCGTGATAAACGTGGGTCGCGTGTTCTGCGGTCCGAATGGCGCCATTTTGTTGAGCAACTTCAACAGAGCGTCATCGATGTCGCGAAAGGTCAACTCTGTATCGATAAACAATTTCGGCGCCAGCATCTCCGGCGTCATAGTTTCGGCGGCGAATTGGTTTAGCTTTTCTCTGAGCAAGGGGATGTTGTGGTTTTCCACGCTCAGGCCAGCGGCGTATTTGTGGCCGCCAAAGCTCAGCATGAGGTCTTCGCAGCTCTTGAGTGCTTTGTAAATATCAAATCCCGGAATGCTGCGCGCTGAGCCACGGCCAACGCCGTTTTCGGTGGCGATCATCACTGTCGGCCGGAAATAGCGCTCTACGATACGGGAAGCGACAATGCCGATGACGCCCGGATGCCAGTCGTCGCGGTTGAGCACAAAGACAGAATGGTCTTCGCGGTTTGCCAGACGCTCGATGGTTGCGACCGCCTGGGCCAGAGTCATTTCGTCGATCTGGCGGCGATTGCGGTTTTCCGCCTCCAGGATGGCGGCGATATTGCGCGCCTGGCCTTCGCTGGAAGTCGTGAGCAGCCGCACAGCGCGGCCGGCATCGCCCATGCGGCCGACAGCATTGATGCGCGGCGCCAGCACAAACACGACCTGGCCGGTACCGATCTCTTTGCCATCCAAACCCGTGAGCTCCAGCAAAGCGCGCACGCCCGGGTTGTTGCTATGCTGCACCCGGCTCAGGCCATGTTTCACGAGAATGCGGTTTTCATCCACCAGCGGCACAATATCGGCGGCAGAGCCAATCGCCACCAGATAGAGCAGCTCATACAGCAGCTCTTCGTCCATGCCGAGACGCTGCTGCAAGCCCTGCAACAATTTGAAGGCGACGCCCACACCGGCGAGCTCATCGAAAGGATAGGTGCAGCATTGTCGTTTTGGATTGAGAATGGCCAGCGCCGGCGGCTCGACCGCACCCGGCTGGTGGTGGTCGCAGACGATCACGTCGATGCCGAGCTCGCGCGCAAGTTCGATCTCCTGCAGCGCGGTGATACCGCAGTCGACTGTAATCATGAGCGTGAAGCCTTCATGATGTGCTGCCCGTATGCCTTTTTCGGAAAGGCCGTATCCTTCCAGAAGACGGTCCGGCACATAGAAATCGGCAGGATGGCCAAGCGCCCGGAAGAAGCGCAGCATCATGGCTGTGGCCGTCGTACCGTCGACATCATAATCGCCGTATATCAAAATTTTTTCTTTTTGCTCCAGGGCGCTCAGGATGCGGTCTACGGCCGCATCCATATCAAACATCAGGAAGGGGTCATGCAGACCGGAGATTTGCGGGATGAAATAAGAGCGGGCGACTTCGATATTATCGATTCCGCGATTCAGCAGAATTCTCGCCAAAACCGGGGAGGAATTAAGTTGGCTGGCAAAAGCCATGACTCTATCTGCATCCTGATTATCAAGGACTTGCCAACTGTGTTCCACACTCACCTCCAAACTGTTTTTTCTTACCTGGCATTCCTTAACACAAAAACACTAAGAATTTTCCATATCAGCAATTTTCATTTGCTTTCACTTCGTGTTTCCTTGTACCCCTTTGTGACTTTGTGGTTAGCTTTATTCCCACCAATCATATAAGTAAAAAATGCAAGCCAAAGTAGCCCGGTAAGCCGAATTCTGTCTTCCCCGGCAAAGCGGGGGAGGCGGTCATTTATCTGGCCCGGCCATTGCTGACCGGGTCGAGCGACCTACCCGTTCCGCCATCCGGCATGCACCGGATACAGGGCGGGCAACTCTGCTGCCCCGGCAAATCGGGACAAGCGAAACTTATTTGGTCTTGCTCCGGACGGGGTTTGTCAGTACTCCCGGCATCGCTGCCGGAAAGGTGGGCTCTTACCCCACCATTGCACCTTCGCCTGTATCCCAAAATTAAATTCAGGACCATCGGCTGTGTATTTTCTGTGACACTGTCCGTAGGGTCACCCCTCCTCCGTGTTACGGAGCGTCCTGCCCTGCGGAGTTCGGACTTTCCTCATCCCGGCCCAAACCGGGACGCGACCGCCTGGACTACTTTGGATTGCTTGATCTAACTAAACTAAGTGGAACCGTTATTAAGAACTGCCTTAAGACGCAAAAAGTTCGCATAGCGGCTCCCATGTTGACCACGTTGCTCACTCTGCGAACTCCGCTCTTTAAAATGTGTTAATGTGTTTGGGTGTTAATGTGTCAACGATCTACAACGTTCGTAAAACCTCACCGCCGCCTAAACACTTAAACACATTAACACTCTTTTTAATTCGTCATTGCATTCTGTACTTCGCTATACACCAGGATGCGGCCACATGACTCACAGTGTATGAGCCGGTTCATCATCTTGATTTCAACGATTTTCTGCGGCGGCAACGACGAGAAACAGCCGCTGCAGGCAGAACTTTGTACAGTTGCCACAGCACTGTTGCCCAGGCCTTTGCGGATACGCTCATATTGATACAGCGCCGGGCGTTTGATGGTCTCAAGCAGTTGTTCGCGTTGCTTCAGGTAGGCCTGATACTCATTCTCGGTCGCCTGGATTTTTTGCTCGAGCTCTTTTTGCCGGTCTGCAAGTTCCTGTTCGAATTCTGAGAGCTGCGGCTGCAATTCGTTGACTCTTGCCGAGATCTGTTCTTCGCGCTCGATCATCTCGAGAATCTCGTCCTCAGCCTGGCTGATTTTTTCCTTGATCGTATCGATCTCCACAGTGATCGCATCATATTCCCGATTTGATGTGACCGCATACAACTGCTCGCGCGATTTGTTGAGTTTGTCCTGCAAACCGTTCAAATCACTTTCCCGCAACGCGTGCGTTTTTTTTACTTCCATCAATTCTGATTTTAGACTCTCCAGCTCCTCGCGGCCCGCATCCAACTTCCGCTTGATCTGTTCCACTCGTTGCGGCAGATCGCCTTTCAATTCATCGAGCGCCTGGAGCTCCTGGTCAACGTTCTGCAGTTCGATCAGGCCCGATAGTGTTTCCTTCAATGCTTACCTCCCGTGCTAAACAAAAAATGCACCAATTAATGGTGCATTTTCATAAATCTAAAATTGCTCAATCCGAAGATTATTGTTTTCAATAAGAGTCGGTTTATGGTAGACTGCGATATGCTCATCTTCCTTTTATCAGTTAAATTCGACAACGAATATAAAGACTCAGTTGAAAAAATGCAAGTCTTTTTACGGGACAAGAATACGTAATGCGGAAAGCGAGGGAGGATAGAGCGATGTGGTATAGGGTATAGGGTATAGGGTATAGGGGCATGTGGTTTACGATCTACGTATTCCGATGTCAGCGCATGACCACAAACTTCTCGACCACTTCTTTCTGCTCGTTGCCGCGCTTTGCGATCACTTTGTACAGATAAACACCATTGGCCAGGGCATCACCGGCCTGGTCGCGGCCATCCCACAGTACCTGATTGTATCCGACTTCGCCGGGCGCCGGCTCGATCTCCAGAATCAGCCGGCCGGATACAGTGTACACTTTGATGCGAACCTGGTCGGCGGCCTGGGTCAGGGTGTAGGTGAAATGGGTATTGTTGCGAAACGGATTGGGGTAGTTCATAACATTGGCTAACAGAAAGCGCTCGCTAACGATGAACTCAGTCTGGAAATATTGCAAATTGTCGGAGGCATCCTTTGCGATGACTTCGATCTGATGCGTTCCGACAGACAACTGAGGTTGGAACAGCGCGATGGCCTTGAGCGACTGGTTGTCGGCGTCGTTTTGTGGCAGGAGCTGCGCCTGTCCCGTTGCCGGGCCATAGCTCACCTTGCGTTCATCTACGAACACGGAGATGCGTGAGGTGTCGCTGATCGCCGGGGCACTCTGGTCATAGATTTCCACCGCCACGGTTGGATTGGTGGAGACAAATTCGTTCATGGCGACAGCATGGCCATCAAACGTCACGCGGATATCGGGACTGACGGTATCGCGCACGACCCAGACCGTAGCCGTGGCCTTGTTGTTGTTCTCGTTGAGCTCCGGGATGTCATCATCGGCATCCACATGCAGGCGTAGTCGGACTTTGCCCTGCAGGGTTTCGGTAGCGAGTTGAGTAGTATAATCCGCCGTTTCATCCACCGGCAGGCCGGCAACGCGCATAGTAGATAAGCTCGTTTCCGGTTCTCCCTGGCTGCCTGCAAAGACGCGCACGGTAAAGCTATCGCTGGCCGTCAGGCCGAAGTTGCCGGTGAGGATGCGCATGTCCAGGGGGTCGCCCACCTGCACGGTATCCTGCGTCAGCGTGATCGATTCGCGGCCGGCGACCAGGTCTGGTGGCGGTGCATAGTCGACGGCCCAGGCGTTGAGGGCCGGGGTGGTGAGGCCGTTGTCCGAGGAAAGCACTGCCTGGAGCTGGAGTGTTGGATAGAGCTTTGGAGCTATTGTAGAGAGATCCAATTGGTTTGTATTGGACATGGCGCGCATGAGCGTGTCCATTTGCCCTGTCACCTGGTTACGACCGAGCACGTCAAATGCAATAGACTCGGTTTCAGAGGAAATTTCATAGTTGAAGTGAGCAGAACGCCAGGCTAATGCCGGCCCGATTGGCGGCGACAGCATTGAGCCGGTTTTGGCGAAGCGCGTCAATGTATCTGCAATCACAACCGGGCCGTCACCGGATACTTTCCAGCCCTCCACCACGCTGCCCGCCGGCGCGCCCTTGCGACCGATAATGGCCCATGAGTCGCGGAATCCCACCTGCCGCGTGAACTGGCTGCCGATGCTTTCCAGGGCCTGGTAGGCGGCTTCGGTCATGTTGGCGCTGCCTTCGTCCCGTATGGCGGCGATGATGACCCGGCCGTCATCCCAACTGCGGAGGTACTCGGCCAGGGAGTCGCTGTTCGCCTCTTCGATAAACGTATCAAAGCTGGCTCTTGAAAGCAACGTTCCGTCCGTTTCATCAAACACGGCCAAATTGTGTCCGCGCAGATTCAAGCTCACCAATTCACCGTTGCGCAAAATAAAGGCGCGGCTGCCTTCGATGAAACCACCTGATTCCGCTTCAAACAAAGTCTCACTGGTTTTCAGGATGACCGCTCCGGTCGAATCGCTCTCGATTTGCTGCATTTTGTTCCCTGTAAACTGGCTGCCATCACTTTGCCGCCAGGTCGAAGCGGCAGCAGGATCGAAAAAAAATGAATGCTCTGCCCAGGGACCGAAGACGTCGCCATCGAAGGTCCTGGCGCGCCAGTGATAGACACCTTCATCACGCACGTCAACCGCCCACGAGGTAACAAGCCTGCCCGGTGTAATCTCAGCAGAACGAGCAAGCAACGGACTGCCGAATTGCGCCGAAGTGTCGATTTCAAAAAAATAAGTAAGCTGTTGGTTTAAACTTCTTGAGTTATTTGAAACCAGATTCACAGAAGGACTGGTCACGACCCCGAACGCCACAGGCTTGAGCAAGCTAATGTCCGATTCAAACACCTCTATATTCAATTCCGCGACATTGTTGCTCTCATCGATCTCCTCTATTTCGTCATTCGGATCGAGCGCAACCTGCAACCGGTATGGGCCGGGTGTGTCGGGGACAGGCCAGGGCAGGTCGAGGGAATCTGCTCTGGCGTAGGCGGGAATCTTCGCAGCAAGCAGCGGCGTGCGGCTGCCATCCGACGCGATGGAGCCGACCGCCACTTCAACGCTGTCTGCGGGCACCAGACCAAAGTTTTGTGGTCTGGCGTGTAAGGCGGCAGTGGAGTCGCTGGTTAGCAAATAGTCCCTATCCAGGTTTACATCTTGTGCGCGGATGACCAGTTCAGGTTCCGTGGAGATAGCGAGTCGCATGGCAGGATCGCCAATCAGGGTGTATTGTTCGATAACGTATCGATTGCGCGGTTGGTCGCCGAGCACTTGCCAGAGATGAAGCTTGGCTTGCGTGGTGGCGGCGCCGACGCTGCGCACCGTATCTTTGCTCACGGCATGGAAGAGGCCATCGAGCAAAAAGAAATCCTGCGTGATGTAACCGAAGCCGCTCGAACCCCAATAAGCGGAGGCCCCCATGGAGCTGAGAAAGTACTTTTCGCTCAAACTGTTGTTTATGGGGTTGGCAAAACGCGCCGAATGACATGACATGCCGGTCATGAAGGGAAATACCTCAGCATTGCGCCAAACTTCCGGACCTTCAATGTTGATATCCCAGATTGCGCTGCCTGCATGACCGATAAAATTAACCCACACCGCGCCCTTTCGGATAATGTCGGCTGCCTGAAAGATGAAAGACTGGTCGATACTTTCGACATCCGTGGTCTTATTGAGATGCGTAACGGCTGCGCCAAACGGCGGCGGCGTTATGTGGTCGGAAGCCAATGTCGTAGCCTGCGACACAAAAATACTCTGTTCGACATCGTTAGCGCCGCCGTTTAGAAACAAGAACTCTTTATTCCAGGCATCGAAAGGAGAGGCTTCATATTTGATAATCTTGTTGATGACGGTTTCGCCTTGTTCGGCGGTTTCAACAGGAATGCGGCCGATGTACATTTCCGGCAGAAAATCGTCCGGGCCATCGAAAGCGACATACCAGTTATCGCTCACAAGGCTGCCATACACAGGGATGAAGTCGGTCTTGCGGGAATCATCCATGTAGCGCTTCGGATCCCAGGAACCATCGCCAAACAGCACCACAAATGTGGGCGCCGGCTTTTGCCAATTCCGGAACGTATAGTGCAAAAAATTTCTAATAGCGCCGGGGTGCAAGATGCCGTAATTGAATTGGTCGTAGATATCCTCGACGTCCACAACCAGGGTGCGGTAGTCATTGTGCTGGCTACGATAGTCAGCCAGCGCCTGCGCCGGCGCCAAAAAATTGCGGTGGCTGATGATGATATAGTCTGCTCCCTGCGCCGGATTCAGCAGATCGCTGTTGCTTTCTTTCGTAATGGCATTCACTTTTCTGGTTCCGCCGGCGCTGGCGGCGACATAAATCTGAGCACTGCCGGCAGCGTCAGAAAAATTAGCCGTATACCTGAACGCGCCGTCCCCCGTCAGCGTGTCCCGCACCGCTGCCGGGCCTGCAAATCTTCGCGACAACGCTTCTTTGGCCGTTCCAATCGCGGCGCCCTTGCGACCAATTAGCGCCCAGGAATCTCTGCCCTGCACCTGGCGTGTCAGGGCGCTGCCCAGCGACTCCAGGGCCTGGTATGCGCTTTCGGTCATACTGAACGTGCCGTCATCGGAAATGGAAACCAGAACCAGCGCATCGGCCGGCAGGCCGTTGATGAAATCAGCCATATCGTTCGCCTGCTGCCCGGAGCCAAAGGTGTCGAAATTGCGAAACTCCGGGACTCCGCTCTGCAAATCGATGACCGCGAGATTGTGTCCGCGATTCTTGAAAGTATAGGAGGTATCATCGATGGTGAATATCGAGAATTTGCCGTCGTCGAATCCGGCAGATTCGACCGTGTAAAATGACTGTCTGACTGTCGCCGGACGCCAGCAAACTGCCGCAGCAGGATCGAGCACTGTAACCTCAGCATCGCGGAAATTTCGCAATGCAAAGTGTATCGACTCGCCTGACGACGTTGCCGGGGAGAATCGCAGCCGGTCGTTGTCCGCCGCATAGGCTCTGGGAAAGGTCAGTTCTATCCAGTCGAGATAGACCTGGTTGACCTGGGCGCCGGTATCCGACAACAGGCGGATGCGCAGTTGATTGTTGCCCGATTGCATGAGAGCTGTCGCAAAATCCGTTTGTAACAGCAGCTCTTGCCGGTCATCGAAAAACGCGTCTGCGATCAACGTCTCGTTGAGCCAGATTTGCAGGTGGTGGTCCGGCGCGACCGGATCGATGGTTGTGCCATGAAAGCGAGCGCGCAGAGAACAGGAGGCCACAGCCTGGTAAAGTCCCGATATATTGAAATCGACGAGTTCCTCATCATCTGCGAAGAAATAGCGCCAAATCCAGCCTTCATCCGGTTCGGTGATTGACGAGCGGTTCGAACGATGGAATTGGTTTTCCTGCTCTATATGCAAGGTCTGCCAGTAGAACGCCGGCGGATTGGGAGCGGCAGCCGGTGATTGTCGCAAATCGTAGCGCAGACCGCTGCCGCCGTCAAAGGTTAGCCAGTATGTGTTGTTGTCGGTGTACAAATCATAGTAGCCTTGCTCAGGCCTGTTGCGAACGGCATAAAAGTAGATCGTGTCCTCCGTATCCAGGCTGCCGTCTTCGGCGCCGTCGAGCCAAAGTGGAATTTGCTGCCCCCGGTTTAAGATCTTGAGGTTGCTGAGTGGCTGGCTCACCGGCACGCCGGCGTCAAGTAGTTCCTGCAGAGTGAGCGTGTATATGCCTTCTTCGTCAACAGTCATCTTGAAATATGCGAACTGGGGATCATACCAGTCGGTGGGCGCGTCCGGAGCGGCTTGCAGGTCATCGCCGTGCGAGGAGAACGCTATGGCACTGTTTAGCAGAAGCCGGTGATTGGCGCGCGCAAACGCGTCGCGTCCCACCTCCGCAGGCCGAATCTGCGCGGAACCTGCGTCCGCAAAAGTCACCTCAACGGTCAAACTGGTGTATATCCGCAACGTTTGCCGCGCGGGATTGTACTGCACCGGGTTGACTTGGATGCGAGCTATCTCCTGCCCGCGCCACTGCCCGGCGCCGGAGAAGTGCGCCAACGTTTGGGGAAAGTAGTTGTCCGCGCGATAGATGGCCGGGTTTTCAGCGTAGGAATAACCGGTTTCATCGGCGTTCAGCCTGTCAGCCGCCTCCGGCGCCGGTATGAGCTTGATCTGCGGAACCTCTTCGAAACCGCTTTCAACAACGCGAACCGTCGGCGTCTCTCCGGCCGGGATGCGTACCAGAGCTGCGGTTTGCGGAACCATGGGATATCCGGGACGCGTGCTCGCGCCAAAGCCGGGGACATGAACGGCGTCATAACTGGAATCGGACACAGACAGGCGCCTGAATTCCGGTTTTATGGGAAGCAGGGAAAAGACAATCCTACCCGGGCTCAGCTCCCGAACCTCGAAAGCGCCAGCAACCGGCTCGAATGTCTGTCCGAGTATTTCGGCTGTGAACAAAAAGAAGGCTGCGGAAACAAGCCAGCTATGTTTACTGCGCATGAAGTTACTCTAACCTGAATTGGTCATGATTAGTCAGTGAAGTTAGCAATCTACACACAGTTGTCAAGTCAAGCACGCGGATAGATTTTAGCGGGCGGGGCTGCGGGAACGCATCTTGTTGAGAGCACGTCCATTGGATTTTTGGCGTTTGCCGGGCCAGAGGGCATGCTCTGGAGCCACATCTTCATGCTGGTATGATTCTTCCTGCCTGGTGTGACTGTCCTTGCCACTTTTGCCATTTAAAGAGCCAGCGAGGAAAGGAGATTCGTTCAGAAACTCGAAGCTGCCCACTTTCTTCAGGAACAATACATACGACACGCCAAATCCGGCAAACAATAACGCGCTGTGTTGCATGTCTGAGGTCACAAGAAACAAACTGACACAACCGGCAAGGGTGGTTACAAGCAGGATGATCGCAAGAGCCATCTTGTTATCGAAGCCGCGCTCCAGGAGCAGATGATGGATATGTTTCTTATCGGCCAGGAACGGATGCTGGCGTTTGACCAGGCGACGGAGGATGGCCAGGGCTGTGTCCGCCAGGGGCACGGAAAACAGAACGCCAGGGACCAGAACATTTGTGCCGTTCGCCGGAGAAGCAAACGCTTCAAGGGAAACCGTCGCGAGCACAAAACCCAGAAGCAAGCTACCGGTATCCCCCATAAATATTTTGGCTGGCGGCAGATTAAATCGCAAAAACCCGAGCGTGGCCGCAGCAAGCAAGCACATTGTGGCCGCCATCTGATAGTTGCCCAACAGGACAGCAGCAATGGCGATGAAAGCAGCAGTCAAGACGCTGAACCCCGATGCCAGACAATCCAGACCATCCAACAGATTCAGCGCATTGCTCATGGCCACGATCCAGAACACACACAAGAGCGGTCCTGCAAAACCGGGCTCTATCTGACCAATCCAGGGCAGATTCACCGTCTGCAAGCTTATACCAAAATACACGGCCACCGAAGCAGCCAATATCTGGCCGAGGAGCTTGCGGTAGCATCCCAGAACAAAAACGTCATCCAACAACCCCACAAGCACCACGATGGCGCCGCCAAAAACAAAAGGTCTGATGAATGCCAGCTCGCCCGTGCGATATCCAAATAGCACGAGCCCCACTGCAAAGGCGAGAAAGATACTCAACCCGCCCAGCTTGGGGGTCAGGCCGTTATGCACGGTGCGATGGTTCGGCGCGGCGACGATGTTAAAATAAAGAGATACACGTCTGACTAACGGAGTTAAGAACCAGGAAATGGCAAGGGAGATAATACTTACCATCAGAATATCAAACATAAAACGTATCCTTCCTTAGATAATCTGCATCATTCCTATTCAGAAACCCTGCCAGGGTTACATTCTCAAGACAGCTATCCAACCTCATTAAATTCGTCTGCCAGGAACAACTCTGCTCCACATATTCTCTGCCGGTCGCAGCTTGCCTTCTTCGCAATTCCCGGTTTTCAAGCAGGTCCAGAATAGCCCGACTGATCTCCGCCGGCGTGTCGCCGATGCTCAGGTACTGGTGTTGCAGCCCTTCGGCTGCAATCGATGTACCAACCACCGGCGTCCCCAGGGCCAGGGCCTCCAGAATCTTGTTCTGAATGCCGGCGCCGACGCGCATGGGCGCCACGACTGCGGCTGCGTCTCGCACGTAGGGAATCGTACTCTCGACATAGCCTGTGACAAAAATATGCTTGTCATCGTGCAGTTTCGAAACCT
>CAZVSL010000112.1:11995-13328 GCA_964629935.1 uncultured Calditrichaceae bacterium
CTGCTTCGTTGGCGCATTGCCCACGATGTAAAACTTTAATCCCGGTCTTGCTCGCTGCAACATCGGGAAGACGTGCGCAACGAAATAACACACGGCGTCTGTGTTGGGGAACGTGCGCATGTTGCCCACAAAGGCGATCTTGTTCTCATCATACGGACCGTCGTAGAACGCAAACTTTTGCAAATCCACGCCGTTGGGCACCACCGTGATTTTGGCTTCGTTACCCCCGTTACTGAGAAACTCGGCGTCGACATCTGATACAAACAGCGCCCGGTCAGCGTGCGCAATGGCTCGTTTTTCGTATTGCAAGACGCGGTGCGCTTCGATTGCGTTTACCAGGGAAAACAGACCTTTTCTATATCGGCGGCTGCGGATATAATTCAAAGAAATCGCATCTGTGAAATCCACCACCTTGCAAACCTCGCCGTTTTCGGGCAGATACTGCGCCATGCGGATCAAATGGCAGATAACCGCGTCGTATCCTTGCTGAAGCTCCGCTTCCAGAATCGCTTTCACCCCGGCTTTGTGATAATAGTGTACCTGCAGCGGCAGAGACGAAAACAGACCTCGCACGCAATTGTAGTAAGACTGAAAGCGGCTAACACGAACCGGTATAAGCTTGTCGTAGAAGCTGCCGTAGGCTTCAATGCCTGACAGCTCATCATCATTCTCGAACAGGGAAAGCACTGTGAGCTCGTGCCTCTGCTTCAAATGCTTGATGAAATTGAATGTCCGCAGCTTGTCGCCTCCGATGGGAGGAAACGGCAAGCGCGAAGTCAGAAACAGAATTTTCATTTTAGCAATCCATTGCAATTTTAGCAACATCTAACAGGGTTCAGACCCCCGTCAGAGTGCCCATAAGCCCGCAGGTGTGTTACCGCCATGTTTTCGGCGGAAAAGGTCTGCAAAATATTTGAGTAATCCGGCGCCTCAAAGCTACGCTCATCGAAGGAGAGCAAGAGCTGTTTCAGCTCATCTACGTTAGTGCTATCAAAATAATGACCGCGCGCGCCAACGATTTCACGGTTAGTCGGGATGCGGCTCAGAAGCAACGGCAGATTGTACTTCATGGCTTCCAGCAGCGGGATGCCGAAACCCTCGTCATGCGATGGCAAGACAAAAGCCAGCGCATGCGCGTACAAGCTGCGTAACGCTCCATCGTCGACATAGCCGGGAGCGATGATATCGTGACGGAACCTGCTCTGCCGGATGGCGCCATGCACATCTGCAGCGCCGATGCCGTCCGCGCCAACCAGCACCAGTTTACGCCTACTGTACGAGTGATGTTTGTACGCCCCGAACGCCCGGATAAGCGTGGGCAGATTCTTGCGTT
>CAZVSL010000113.1:0-1034 GCA_964629935.1 uncultured Calditrichaceae bacterium
CGGGACACATTACGCTGGCATCTCGGGGCCGTGGCCGCGCTGTCCGACACGATAGTGCGCTTCGATGCCATCCTGGCGTCCGTCATGCCGCCAGGTTTGAACGTGTTGACCAGCTTCGCCTACGTTGAGGCAGAGAACGAGCGGCAGGCGCAAAGCCATAACAACGGGGATACGGTTGCCGTTTACAACTTTGTCGACACAACTTCCGTTGACACGGGCTTTGTGGATGTGGCGATCACGCAGTCTGTCGCCAGTGATTCTTTTGTGGTATCCGGCACGGACACGAGCTGGTTCGCCAAACCGGGTGAACAAGTTTCTTTCCGATTGCAGGCGCGGAATCGCGGCAACCGGCCGGCGCGCCAGGTCGTCATCACAGATTCCCTTTCGCCGTTCTTGCGTGCACCAAATGGTGATTTCATCATCAAAAAGGTCTGGCGCATCGGCCAATTCAGCGCTGGCAGCGATACGACGTTCACCATCGACGCCATTGTAACGCAGACGCTGCCAGTCGGATTGCATGAGCTGGTCAGCGTGGCAAATATCCAGGCCGAAAATGAAACCGCCGGGCGCGCATCCGACAATCTTGCCGAAGCGATTCTCTTTGCTTTTAAACCTGACACCGTGGCCACTGAACTCACTGACGTTGCCATAACCCAAACCATCAAAACCGATTCCTTTTCGGTTGGCGTCAGCGACACGGTTTGGTTCGCCAGACCGGGGGAGACCGTTCTCTACCGTTTGCACGTGAGCAATGTTCTGGCGGTACAAGCCCGGGATGTTGTCTTGATTGACGTTCTGCCTGACTCAGTGCAATCCGGCGCCGCTGCTTCCGGTGATACTTTGAGCTGGAATCTCGGCAACCTATCCCCTGCCAGCGACACCACAGTCAGCTTTGCAGCGCATATTTCGGCCCTGATCGAACAGCCAGATTTTCAACTCGTCAACCGGGCGGTTGTGAGCGCAGGCAACGAAGACAGCTCCCGTCTGTCCAACAATGTTTCGGAGCGTCCGGAAACCGTGTTTGTCATCCCACT
>CAZVSL010000113.1:1044-1507 GCA_964629935.1 uncultured Calditrichaceae bacterium
GACCGCCGATCCCGATCCGCCGGACACAACCGACACCGGACCCATATATAATGAGGGTTGCGAGTTCTTTACGCTCGACCACAATGTCTTCAAACCGGAGAGCAATGGTGCGCTCGGCATCGACTTTGAATTGCAGGACAGTCAGAACGTGCAGTTTGATGTCTATGACATGAGCGGATACCGCATTCGTACTCTGGCCAACACCATCTTCGAAGCCGGACCGAACCGCCTGGTCTGGGACGGAAGCGGCGCAAACGGCACACCTGCAGGCAGCGGCGTCTACGTTGTCGTGCTGCGCTCGGCCAATTTCACCTGCTGGAAAAAGGTAATCCTGGCTCGATGAAACGGACGAGACCATATTCGTGCAGAAGCTCACCGCTTTGGTTAGGCCTGTGCGCGACCCTGTATTTCCTGGGCCACGGCATGGCCCCGGCGCAGGTGAATTCCGGCGCCTCCTTCCTGA
>CAZVSL010000113.1:1517-4756 GCA_964629935.1 uncultured Calditrichaceae bacterium
CTTTTGCCCGGCGCAAGACATCAGGGCATGGCTACGACTATCACGGGCGCCATCGATGATATGCATGCGCTCTATGCCAATCCTGCCGCCACTGGTTTTCTGCGCGAATGGCAATGGTCGACGACTTATACTGAATGGATCGCTGATTCCTATCAATTGTCTCTCAATTATGCGCGTGGCGTCCGTCACCCTCTGAGCAAGAAAACGCGTTTTGCGCTTGGCCTGCAATACCAGGGGATTCGGGAATTTGACAGCACGAATCGAAATCAACCCGCTGCCTCGGCAAGTGACTTCATGCTGGCGCTCAGTGCGGGTCAGCCACTGTCTCTTTTCAATAAAGACATATCGCTGGGCGCCAACGCAAAGTTCTTCCGCAGTGGGCTGGCAGATTTCAATGCCAGCACGTGGGCATTTGATCTCGGCGTACTCTATCGCTCCCGCCGCTTCGAGATTGATCTGCCGTTCTTTGATTACGGCATCCTGTCGGCCGGGGCTTCGCTCAGCAATCTCGGCAAACCTCTCACCTTCATTAGCTCGGCGACGCCGTTACCGCGCACTTTTCGCATGGGTGCATCCTTGAACGTCGGTTCTCACAAGGGGTTACAGTTTCAGCTTTCCACTGACTTGAAGAAAACCAGGGATGAAGGCGCCCATTTCAGCATCGGATCGGAGATGTCGTGGAGCTATCGCCTGAGTGTGCGCAGCGGTTACAACTTCAATAGCCGCTTTCTGAATAAGTTTACGTTCGGCTTTAGCCTGCGCCTGGATGACCATGCCTCGCCAATCAGCTCGATGCCGGGGCGTAACAAAGCTATGCGGGTCGATTTTGCCGGTATCGAGAAAAAGGAAGTGTTTCAGACAACCTACCAGGCCTCCGTTAACTATTTCCCAACCAGACCGGAAGCGTTTGAGTTGGCAGGACCGCTGCACGGCCATAACATCAATGGCGAGCAGGTTGAGTTTGTATGGACTGCCGCTCAGGACCCGGATTTATATGACGAAGTCGGCTACATCTTCCTGTTGGAACGATTGCAGCGGGACACATCAGTCACACAGCTACGGCAACACTTGCAGCAGGCTGACAGCCTGAAAACGCTGCAACTGCGCGACCTGGTAGCCGGCATGACGCCGGGACTCGTCTTTGCCGGTGAGGTAACCAATGAAATAACCGAACGTGCCGGAAAGGTACATTACCTTCGCAAGGCGCTGCCGGCTGGTGAATACAACTGGTCCGTGATCGCGTTTGATCAGGACCACCACTTCCGGCTTGCCGATAACAATGACTCACCCGTGGGTCGGTTCAAAGTGATGCCGGACTTGTACATCACAGATTTCCGTTTCACGCCCTCGCCGTGGATTACAGATAGCGACTATCAAGGCGAGCTATCCATGACCATAGCCAATCAGGGCAAGGCCCCGGCCGAAGACGTGTTGATCGCCGTCCGTGACTCGCTGCACACCGTAAGTCAGGCTGTGAGCAGCAAGCATCACATTGCCTCATCGGAAAACGGCAAGAGCAATGGTGCGGCAAATGGTATGACGCCAAATTCAAGAATTGCTCACGAATTGAAAATATCACAGCTTCACCCAAATACGGATACGACTCTGACTGTACCGTGGCATACGCCGTTGCATGGTATACACCGACTTGCGGTTCACATCGATCCGCTGGATGATCTACAGGAATATGATGAGCGCAACAATACCGAAAGCGGCGACTTCTATACCATACCGCGTGGCGTGTTCGTCACACAGGAAAAAGTCGTCACGCAAATTGATTCCTTGTATGAGTATGAGCTGCCGTTTATCCCAAAGATATATTTTGATCACGGCTCTGTTGAGCTGGATAATTTGGGATCATCTCTCACCTATTCCCCGCTGCGCGTTCTCGCCCGGCGCTTCAAGCACAGCAGGAACCTGTATCTGAACCTGCGTGGTTTCGTAGACCTTGAAAATGGTGAGCCCGCGAGTCTGGCTACCGAACGAGCACAGGCGGTGAAGCGGGAACTTGTCAGGCTGGGCATCGATGAATCCGCCATCAACATTATGAGCGAAAAGCAAGCCGAAACCAGATTCAAGCAGAGCGATGCTGTCTCCCATCGGGACCAGCGATGGGTCGCGGAAGAGCGGCGTTATGTGCAGATTTCGGTCCGGGATCAAAACGCAAGCAGGGAGAATGTGCAGCTATTCTATTCTGTGCCGGTAAAACTCCCCAAATCGAAAACTTTTCTGCCGGTCGAACTCAGCTCCACGATTACCGGGTTCCTGCCAGTTCAATCGGGTGAATACGTGGTCTCTTCCGATAGCTCCCGTGAAATCAGCTTTGAATTTGCCTATGCCGGCCACGACACGCTATCGATGATCTGGACGCTGAACGAGCACCAACGCCAGGCTCTGCAAAACAGCAGGGTGGCTTACTACGCAGAGATGACCGACTCACAGGGCAGGACTTTCAGAACCAGACCGGCCAAGACCTTCCTGGCCACCGAAAAGCGTAATTTGCTCGACCACAAGATTCTCATCGGCGTCGCTGAATTTCGGCAGAAACAGCCGGGAGTCAATCTCTATTGGGACAACGTCGCGCGCAAAGTGAGGAACAGACTGAGGGCTGAGGATATCAGACAGTTAAACTTCGTTGGTCATGCTTGTGCCATCGGCGATACTGCCTATAACTATGACCTTTCGCTCATCAGGGCGCAAAATTTTTATCAGGAGTTTGACCGCCGTTTCCCGGCCTTGATGCAGAGCATCACAAGTGAAGTGGATACTATCAGAGTCTTTGGTGAAGGGGAATCCAGATCTTTCAGCATGCAGGTGGATAGAAGACTATTCCTGGAAACACTGCGCAAGCACAATCTCGATGAATTCAACTACATCACTTATGAATTGGTAAGCAGCAAGAAGTACAATCGCGGTTTCCCGTTCACTTTTCGACTGGCCGGGGATGTCATCGTAATCGAAAGCGACAACAACACGCCATTTGGACGGCAAATCAACCGTCGTATCGAAATCCAGCTTGACGCTGTGCAGAAACACTATCCCAGACTCAGTCGGACACAGTAGCATGCCTGAAACTGAGTAGCACGACGCTCTGAGCGGGCAGCGTAAGCCCATATTCAGCCTGATTCCTGCGCACCGGCACAGCCGCCATCTCCTTAACCATTTCCAGATTCTCGCGTTGCCTGATCGTGGCAAGCTGTTCTTTGGTGGGATCCTGAGGTTTTCCCAGACTTTGCCAG
>CAZVSL010000113.1:4766-13312 GCA_964629935.1 uncultured Calditrichaceae bacterium
AGTGTAGGAGTTGCTGTTTTCAGGGTCAATTTGGTATTGCTGCACTGAGAACTGCGCGGTTTCTGCCGGCAAATTCTTGAGCTGCAGAGCGATTTGCTTTGCGGTCGATTTCTGGTTCTCGTCAAAATTCCAAACCAGCACATCTACCGCGCCATCCGGTTCGCGGCTGGCAAGGGCGTCTACTTGCGGAAAGGAGTCATACGCTGGTGCGGCTTTCTGGCCGGGCTCTATCTGGCAGTGCAGGCGGATTTCTCCCAGCCGTTCAAATAGTTGAAAGGCAGTGAAGATGGGCTTCTTGATGTTTTCGTTGGTAAACAACGCACGGTTGCCCTCAAAGAATCGTTTGCCCTCAAAATAAAACGCCCACGTTGTGAAAAATTGAATCGGCAGCTTCTTCTCCGCGATGAAATCCCATAGATACTTCGCCATGCGTACAACAAAAACAGGGAAATATTCTGTATTATTGAACTCAAACTGTGGGAAATCATACATACCAAAATTGGTCGCCACCGCCATGTCGCATTCATCCAGCAGCATGGGCAAATCACAAAAGTGCGGATAATTTTTCAGCACGCGCTCGTAGTCCTGCAAATGCGCAAAAATCTTTTGCAGCGACGGCATCTTAAACGGCTGACCTTTGAGCGGCCAGTCGGTACCCTTGGCATGAAATGAAATAAAATCGAGGCGCGCGCCACGCTTGCCCGTAACAGCATTTCTACCTCTGGTACAATGCTTCAAAAACCGGTTGAGAAATCTGGCGTCTGTTGCCAGCCCGGGGCCTCCGATTCTCACGCTGTGCAAGGCTGCTTCTGCGCCAGCGACGGCATGGTCATACATGCGGCAATAATCCCGAACAGAACCCCGAAAGAAGCCCGGATTGTCCGGCTCATTCCAAAGCTCGAAGTACCAGGTGCTGACTTCTTCGGCGCCCCACTTCTCGACGCAGTGCGAAACAGTGGCGCGGACGAGCTCCTGCCACTTGTTGTAATCTTTGGGCGGATAACCCCACAGATCGGCGCCGGAGTAATCGTACACTGGCTTCGGTTTTGGGGCATTAGACAGGACATCGGGCATGAAGCCAAGCTCCATGATCGGTTTGCAATTGTTGGCAAGAAAGGTTTCGAGAACCTGGTCCAGTACCGTAAAGTCCAGTTTCATGCCGGCTGCATTGATTGCCGTGCACACGTTTGTCGAGCCCTTCGTTGGCGTGGACAGCGCATTACCCGAAGTAAAGGTGTGATGACAGCGAATATAGTAGGGCTGTTCTGAGAGTTTGCTTATTTCACGGAAAACCTGTTTTCCCCGCGGTGTATACGTCCAGTTGATCTCATCGTAGCCGAAAGAGCGCCATATCGGTCGCAGGCTGCCAACGGCTGCATTGCAATCTATTTCTATATTGATGTCTGGCAAGAGCTACTTCTCCTTTGTCTAACTTGAATAATTCGCAAATCAGGTGGTTTTCTTTGATATCGAATTTGTAGAACAAACACAACGGATTTGAAGAAAAGATCATGCCGATTTTTGATCTTAGTTCAGGTGCTGGATTCATGCGTCATTCAGCAGGCAGGGCAAGAATTTCTCTCTAATATCAGGCCGATAAATCCGGCAAAGATATGCATTTACGGTTTGTTGCCGGTATAAGATCACATATTTGTCGTGGCAACAGTTTAAACAGGAGGTTTAACAATGAATATAAGGATATTGACCGGAACGCTGGTGCCGAAACTCGGCGAAGGCGTGGCCACCATCACCTTCAATCCGTTTAGCGTCACCGGAGATGCTGAGGTGACAGATCCCAAAACCATCGGCGGGACCTCTGATTTTCGTTCCTTGCCGGCGCGCATTCTTTCGTTGAAAAAGATAATGGTCGCGGACAAGAACAATTTCTTCGGTGGAAGTCAGGAGGATATGTTTGCCATAGATGACCACTTCGCCAACAAAAACACGCTGATTGTGAAATGGTCTTCAACAGGCGGTTCGATCATCAAGGAAATTTCCTTTATGATCACAGGAGAGACCGGGGCGTGAATCCTCGCCCATCAGGAGTCAGGAAATTGCCGTGTTTCCTCAGCCACTATTTTCCGCTAATCCCGGGATGCGGCCCGGGTCTGCATCCCGGCTAAAGGTCAAGAGCAGATATGGGCCGCGACTGGTAAGCTCCACAAAACTCCAATGCTCCTTGCTTCGGGCTGCAACCCGTGATCCAATCTCGTTTTTGAGCGCTTCTGCCGAGTGGAAAGCGCCGAGCGTGATCTTTTCCTCAAGGTAACGTGTGGCTTTGGCTTTCATGCTATCCAACAAGGTCAGCATCATGAAGGGTCATCGATTGTTAGTATCGTCTTTTGGGTTCATAGTGTTAGACAGTTTGACGACCCGAAAAGTTAACAAAAAAATCAAAAAAAATCACACAACTAAAAACTCACGCCGGCGCCGGTAATTTCTGCGTAAGCTCCAAAAATGAACGTCACGTTCTTCTGCCGGTGCGCTCACTTGCTGTCATTGCTGTATTTGTTGCCGCCTATAAATGCTTTCGTCTATTGCATATACCCCAGTTTTTGGAAGGCTGTTCGCACCGCCTGTCTAAATTTTTGGTACGACAGTAATCCATCTAACTTGTTCAATGATACTTTTTGTCCTATTGGCAAATACAACTCTGCAATTGTCAACTTGCGACGACGGCGTCTGGTCAGCTCGCGCCGTGCAATTCTGATAGCCTCTTCTATGACTTGTTTTGGGTCCGAGTAAGTTTCGGGATGTTTGTGAATACCGAGTTCTGCATCGCGTTTATCTGTGCCGATTTCCTCCTTTAGCAGACGCTTATCTGACAACATCCAGGCTTCGGTCATTTGCACTGGCACGACCGCCACCAGATTTTGGCACGCGAAACTCTCTGATAGATTCCTTGCCGCGGCAAAGGCCGGATCGATTCTCTCATGGAAGGCTTTCGTATCGTTCTTAGCATCTGCATCGATGTGAACACAAAGCACCATCACACCAACGCTTTCCGCTTGTCGGGCGCATTCTGTTATCCTTTCTGTAAAGGTGCCGGTTTGGCTTTCTATGTACTGCGCTGGCAAGACCTCTACTCGCCCATCACACTCAAAAGCGACCACTTCAAAAGTCCGCTGAATTAGGCTTTCAAGAAATCGAACATCGGTTGAGCCTTCAGTTGTGAACCCGATGATAACCTGTCTGGTCATTCAAAAGCCTTGATTGTGCCCTCGATGTCAGCCGTTCGCAAGTATCTAATGACTTCCGATAAGGTAAGCTTGCGTTCTTCCTCAGAAACCGGAAAAAATGACAGTTGCTCAGACATCTCACGCTTCTTCAGAACAGGGCTCATCTTGGTTATCTTGGTCTTGATTCTGCGCCCATTAGTGTTGGCAATAAGCGAGTGCAGTCTTGATAACCACAAGTTAACGGTTTTATCGTCCTGCCAATGGACAAACTCTTTGATTAACGCAGGCGAGTGAGTATTGACGATAACCTGACGCAGCGGGGCATCAATATCTGTAAAATCAGCAGTCAAATCCCTTAACAATTGAGCCATTGCTTTCATGCGAAAAGGGTGGATGCCATTTTCAGGCTCCTCAAAACAGAGCAAACCGGTATGTTTGTCATCACATTCTAATATGCAAAGCGCCAGCAAGCGGAGCGTGCCCTCGGAAAGCACGCGGGAAGAAAACTCCTTGCCGTCTTCCCCTCTGACCTTGATGATAAATTGGCGGTTGGCCTTATCATCATACACGTTCACTTCTGTAAGATTTGGCAAAAAGCTATTGAGTTTGCGTGCAATCTCCTTTAAGCGGTATTCATCAGCGCGTTTGATTCGATACAGAGCGGCCGCCAAATTCTGTCCGCCGGGCGTGATTGTATCGTTTAACCCGACGTCCTGACGCGTCGGCTCGCGCAGATACTCAGGGTTGAGCTGCAAGAGCTTCCAACTGCGCATCTCTTCTTTGACAGCAAAGGCGTGAGGAAAATCAACTGAGTTAATTCCGCCGAGCACTGTTTGGGAGACAGCATTGGCAGGTGTTGCTTTGCCGCCCTGGCGACCATCCTGACGGATTCTAATGCTGGCAACCCCATCTTGCTCTGTTGTTTTGATAAAAGGTTTTCGTGATCCGCCAGCTTTCCTGGGTTTCCAAAGCGTTTTCGCCCCTTTTGGTAATATCTGCTTTGCCCACTTGTCCTCGTCGGGCTTGATCTTTTCTAAGTGTTCATGCTTGAGAGCCAAATCATCGAACCCTAATTTGCTGGTTTTTCTTTCGAGTATCAGTCTGTATCGTAAACGGGTATTGTTCAGCTCAACTTCGCCACCCCAATTATCTCTCACGATTCGATGGACCAGCATTTCCACCTCAAACACCATCTTACCGGCATACAACTCCTCCTCATATTGCGTAAACAGTTCCTCTGGATTTCCTCTTTGCTGTTTGAAAGCCGTTTTTAGGTCGTTGTCTGCCAAGTCTGATAGCAATTGCAGGGCATCAAACAAGTTACTTTTGCCCGAAGCGTTTGCTCCCGCTACCACGGTTAACGGTCTAAATGTCATTTCAAAGTTCTGAAATGACTTGAATCCGTCTATTCTTATGGCGGTAATCATCTCTACTTGTCCTGTATCAACTATACTAAATCACACAACTAAAAACTCACGCCGGCGCCGGTAATTTCTGCGTAAGCTCCAAAAATGAACGCCACGTTCTTCTGCCGGCAAATCCAGCACGCGACGTAACGCACCATCGTCCTGCAAAATATCATAATATTGCGTTACAAACTTCCTGAGCTCATCTTCCCCCATATTGCTCTCGGCCAGTAACAGCTTTTCCACAGGATTAGACTCTCCTTGCTGTGGCGACCATTCCCGCGCCTTCTCAAAAAAAGCACACGCTGCATCGAAGATCATTTTCGTGCCCATAAGCTTGCCGTCATAGGAATATCCCGCAATATGGGGCGTACCAATTGCCACAAGCTGAAGCAGATCAACATCAATTTCAGGCTCGCCTTCCCACACATCGAGTATGGCGGCGCGTATCTGCCCGGACCGCAGGGCGGACTTCAGCGCCCGGGAAGCAACAACACTGCCACGTGAGGTATTGATAAGCACGCAATGAGACTGCATGCGGCCAAACTTTTCGGTATCAAAGAGGTGAAAGGTGGCGTCCGGGCCGGTTTGATTTAAAGGCACATGCGCAGTTAAGTAATTGCACCCGAGCAACTCGTCGAGCGGCAGGAATGACGGGTCGGATTCGGCGCGCGCTCTGGGCGGATCACACTTCAGAACCTGCATGCCAAGCGCTTCGCCAATCTTCACAACACGGCTGCCGATCCTGCCGACGCCGACGACGCCTAAAGTCTTGCCGGCAAGTTTCTCTTCAAGCTGATGGCTATACGTCAGCAAAGCAGCCAGAACATACTCAACCACCGAATTCGCATTGCTGCCGGGAGCATAGGCAAAACCAATGTTCTGTTGGTGCAAATAGTCAAGGTCGATGTGGTCGATGCCGCTGGTGGGCGAAGCTACAAATTTCACCTGGCTATCATGAAGCAGGGCTGCATCCACTTTTGTCTCGGACCGCACCAGCAGAATATCCGCATCACGCACCAGAGCGCGGTCGATCTCGCCCTTTTCAACAGCAATCACCTCGCCAAGTTTGCTGAACGCGGATTCTACCAGCGGAATATTTTTGTCTGCAAGAATTTTCATCTCAAAACATGCCGTCAAAATCTGAGTTGATGCACATCAATGTAGGTCATTCTTCTCTAACATTCAAGCGCAGAATTTGTGACTTTGCCGGCCAAGATCGGGATTCTTGACCGGCAGCAAATGCTAACTTCGATACCATTTGGGGGTTTGTGTGTAGGAGAATATCACGCCAGGGCGCGCAGGTTCGCGATGGTGAATTTTGCGCACGTGTCGGCGTCGGGCAGTGGTAGAATCTCGGCAGAGAGGTAACCGGCATAGCCGGTGTTGCGAAGCGTTGTCAAAATTTGTTGAAAATCAAGATGGCCGGCGCCGGGATACCACCGGTTTGAATCAGCAACATGAAAATGGAAAATTCGGTTGCCGGCCAATTGCACGCTGCGCTCGATCAGCGGCTCCTCGATATTCATGTGGAAGGAATCAAGCAACAACCCCAGGCGCGTTGAACCGACTTTTTCGATCAAGTCCAGGCCCTCCTCGACGGTGGTGATGAGATTGGTTTCGTAGCGATTGATCGGCTCCAGGGCGAGGGCCACCTTATAGCGCTCCGCGTGGCTGGTACATTCCGACAAAGCAGCCACGAGCCAGTCATAAGCTTGTTCGTACGGTACGCCATCTTCGACTTTGCCGCGGATGAGGCCGATGATCACCTCTGCCCGCAATTGTGCTGCCAGCTCGATCTGCTTCTTGATGCGCAAAATCGCTTGCTGCCGGATGTCCTCCCGCGGACTGGTGAAAGACAGGCCGTCCTCGCCATAGGCCTGTCCCGTTCCAATAGCCGGCACCTCCAGACCTGTCTGCTTTAAGAGGTCCTGCAACAGTTGCATATCCAACAGCTCGGGGTCGCGCACGGCCAGCTCAACGCCATCGTAGCCAAGCCCGGCGATCTTGCGCACATTGTTTTCCAGCTCTCCTTTGTAAGCCAAAGCTGAAAAAGAAGCCGGTTGGGTTGAAACAACGATACTAATTTTCAAATAGTCCTCCTGGTGAGATTAGGGTTCCACAAACGAATTCTCCGCCATACCTGCTGTTTTGCTAGTCAAAGGATTTCTACTAGCTAGGATTAGTGATTCATAATTGCCATGAGTTAACCCTGACAGGGTTTGAATTATATAAGAGCTGTGGAAACAGCCTCTTACCAACCCTGTCAGGGTTATTTCTACCGTAATGTTATTCAGGAATCAAGATACTAGTAGGAGGATGCACCTGTCAGTTTGGGCAATGCGTATACAGATTTCCAGCCCGGGCTGAGGGGCTCCTTCAAATATGGCTCGAGCTCCTCGGGTGTGCGTAAGGTCACGCCATCAACGGGCGGTACCTTTCCGGGGGGAAACGCCTCCAATATCTGATCGTTGATCAGCGTCAGGTATTTCAAAATGGCTGCGATGCAGCGTTTGGCTTTTTCCGGTGCGCCCAGAGTTGGCTTGCCGAACACACCTTCCGGCATGCTGGAGAGCTCGATCGGCGATTGACCCTGGCCTTCAGACCAGCTCATGGGCCGCTGATAGGGATCGACTGCCTTGTCGAAATGACCATCCGGCAGATAGCCTTGCGGGTTTGTTTCTTCGGCGAATTCCATTTCACATGATTCTTCGCCCAGCAGCAAGCGAATCACGGCCGTCTCCGCTTCGTCAGCGTGCACAAAGTCCGTATCAAACGGGCCGCCGCGACTCCTGGTACGGAAAAATTCCCGAACCGCGCGATGCCAGTCGATGGTCCAGAAAATGCCCGGCAGATTATAAGTTTTTTGAAACTCCTGAATGGCAGATTCCAGCACCCATTGTTGCCCATGGTTGTTGATCATGATGATCTTGCGGAAGCCATCATTCCACAGGCCGAGCATGACACTCATGAGAGTCTTGCGCACCGTTTCTTCGTCGAGAGAAACCGTGCCCGGCATACCGATGTGATGGTGCGGATGCGCGCCATAGTTAAGGGGCGAGTAGGCCAGATTGATCGCCCGGCCCTGCCTGGCGGTGTACCGTCGCACGCCCTCGAGGATTTGCGACGCCATGAAATTATCCAGGTGCGTGATCGTATGCAGCCCATGATTTTCGGTGGTGCCGAGTGGCAAAAAAACGATGTCGTTCTTCTTGCGGTTCTCGATCACGCGCTGACGTACCGTATATTGAATGTAGGTCCCGAGTTTGCCCAATTCAGACGGGGAAGGGATGCCATAGTCCTGCAATATTTTGTCGATTTTCTCGTCGCTGGCTTCCCAGATATCTTTTTTCAGACGCCCGACCGGCGTATCCTCGAATCGAATATCCGGACGGTTGGATTCCAGCCATTTGGATTCTTGCATCAGTCTCTCCCGGTTTTGAATTCCTATTATCAGAGCTATTGTTGATGTAATGTGCGACGCACTTCGAAGTGCGTCGCATGTCCGGCACATCCGGGCTTAGGGGGTGTGAAAAAATAAGTTGGTAAACTTACAGAAAATTTTAGTTGTTTTTCTTAAGGTTAGCACTATGTGAAATTCAAAGTTATTTATTCACACCCCCTTAGTTCAAACGAATCTGAATCTTGCCATCAGCGCGGTATTTCGACAAACGCGCGATCGCGCTGACCGCTTCCTCGAGCGGATGGATGGCCGTGATCGCTTTTGTCATATCGATCCGTCCTGAAGCCATGAGACGAATGACGTTGGGAAACACGGCGTGGCCGGAATGCCCCTGGGCGCCGAAGATCTGGCTGCGCCGCACCTGCAAGAACTCCAGATACATGGGCACGCGGTCGGCGGCCCGACCGATGATCACAATCTTGCCATTGATAGCCAGAGATGATTCCATCGCCGGCACGGTTTTGCCCATCATGCCGGCAGCCTCGACGTGCATATCGG
>CAZVSL010000114.1:0-13212 GCA_964629935.1 uncultured Calditrichaceae bacterium
AAGTGCCCATCGTGGTCACCGGCTTCGAACCCGTCGACATCCTCGAAGGCATGCTGATGGCGGTGAGACAGCTCGAAAAAGGCGAATGCCGGGTAGAAAATCAGTACTCCCGTGTGGTGCGTCGGGAGGGCAATCGTCCGGCTCAGAACTTGATTAGCAAGGTGTTCCGTATCAGCCATCGTAAATGGCGCGGCATTGGCGAGATCCCGGCGAGTGGCCTGGCGCTGACTGACGAATTCCGAGAACATGATGCGGAAGCTGTGTTTCAAATGAGCGGCCTTAAAGTTGAAGAGCCAGACGAATGTATCAGTGGTCTGGTGCTGCAGGGACTGAAAAAGCCGTTCGAATGCGCAGCATTTGGCAAGCAATGCACACCGCAGACGCCGCTGGGGGCGACCATGGTCTCATCTGAGGGAGCGTGCTCGGCCTATTTTGCCTATCATGATCACGGTTAACTCCCTTTCGGGGGGACGATTTGCGAAGCGTTCAGCAAATAGATCAGGGAGATGTGCGAAGTGCGAACCGACTACAAAAAAACAGACTGAAGAATCGTGTGAAATGAGCGACGCAAACAAGAAAAAAGTAGAATTGACTGACGCCAGTTTCGCACAGTGTCCCCTGCCGATCACGGATCACGCGACGGTGCAGCTCGGTCATGGCAGTGGCGGCAAGATGATGAATGACCTCATCGGCAAGCTTTTTCTCTGGGCGTTCGACAATGACAATCTAAATAAGCTGGACGATCAAGCTGTTTTGAATGTCAATGGCCAACGGCTGGCATTCAGCACAGACTCCTTTGTCATCGATCCCATCTTCTTTCCGGGAGGAGACATTGGTGAGCTGGCGGTCAATGGCACCGTAAACGATGTTGCCATGAGCGGCGCCAAACCGCTGTTTCTGAGTGCCGGCTTCATCATCGAAGAAGGCTTTGTGCTTGCGGAACTGAAACGCATTGTCCTTTCGATGCGGCAGGCGGCAGCAGGAGCTGGCGTCTTGATTGTAACCGGTGACACGAAGGTAGTCAACAAAGGCAAAGGGGACAAAGTCTTTATTAACACCGCCGGCATCGGCGTAATCGAGCACGCTTATGATCTCAGCAGTGATAAACTGCAGCCAGGAGATATAGTACTGGTGAGCGGCACCGTAGCTGACCACGGCATGGCCATCCTTTCCAAGCGGGAGGGACTGAGGTTTGAAATGCCAATCGAAAGTGACACGGCTGCCCTGCATGATCTTGTGCGGGTGATTTTGGATGCAGGTGGTGAGGCTGTGCGCGCCTTGCGCGATCCCACACGAGGCGGCCTGGCTGCCACGCTGAATGAATTTGCCGTTAGCTCAAAAGTCGGCATACGTATCAAGCAGGAGCGCATTCCGGTAAAGGCCGCTGTCGCCGGCGCCTGTGAGATTCTGGGCTTTGATCCTTTATACGTCGCTAACGAAGGCAAACTGGTTGCGGTGGTAGCAAAAGAAAAGGCCACCGCTGTCTTCGAGGCCATGCGCGCACATGATCTTGGCCGCGAGGCCGCTATCATCGGTGATGTTGTGGATCAGAATCGTGGCCGCGTCACCATGCAGACACGCATCGGCGCCTGGCGCATTGTCGATATGCTGGTGGGAGAGCAACTGCCACGTATTTGCTGAAACCTGATAAACAATGGAGTCACTTTCTGTGCTAATTGTTTCGACGCTAACGATCGCGTTTGTACACGCCCTCGCTCCTGATCACTGGGTTCCATTCGTGAGTATCGGTCAATCAAACAAATGGTCCAAAGCCAAACTTATCTGGATTACATTCATTTCTGGTATCGGACATGTGGGTACATCCATAGTCATCGGAGCAATTGGACTCGCTTTGGGTTTCGGGTTGACCAGTCTGAATAGCATCGAGTCTCAGCGCGGTGAAGTTGCCGGGCTCCTACTGATTGGCTTTGGCCTGGCATATGCCGTCTGGGGCTTAAAACATGTTCGCCATCATCATTCCAAATTGCAGAATAAAAACTCAGTCACCGTGTGGGCTCTGATCGCTATCTTTGTTTTGGGTCCATGCGAGCCTCTCATTCCACTTATGTTTCTGAGCGCCACCCGCGGCTGGACCGCTGTTATTCTGGTTTCAGCCATATTCTCACTTGTGACTCTCATTATGATGATAGGCCAGGCGCTGCTGGCATACGTCGGACTCAGTCTCGTGCGCTTACATAAGCTCGAGCATTACAGCCATACGACAGCCGGGTTGGTTATTGCAATCACCGGCCTGATGGTTATGGCCTTTGGTATTTGAGACTTCGCTTTACCTATCGCGATTCAATGTTGTTGAGGAAGTAGGTTTCAGAAACGCTGTCCCTTAACCAAAATAAGGAGGAAGCTATGTCTGAAAAATTGCCATCAATATGGGAAGCGATGCAAGCCAAAGGCTATACGCGCCGTGAATTTCTACGCTTTTGTAGCGTCGCAGCCGCGGTCGCGGGCGTGAAAGCGTCTGGACTGCATTCAGTTGTGCACGCCTTCGAAAAAAAGCCGCGGCCGCCCGTAGTTTGGCTGCACTTTCAGGAATGCACCTGTTGCAGCGAATCCTTCATTCGCTCGTCACACCCGATCGTGTCCGACATCATCTTCGATTATTTGTCGCTGGACTACACCGAGACATTGCAGGCGGCGGCTGGGCATCAAGCTGAAAAATGTTTGCATGACACCATCAAGAACTATGCGGGCCAGTACATTCTGTTGGTTGAAGGCTCTGTGCCTATGAAAGATGATGGTGTCTATTGTACCATCGGTGGCCGGTCGGCAGAGGATATTTTGCGCGAAACGGCTAAGGATGCAGCGGCAGTCATTGCGTGGGGAAGCTGCGCGTCCAACGGCTGTATTCAGGCGGCAAAGCCTAATCCGACTAATGCAACACCTATCCACAAGATTCTGAGCCGCCCTGTTATTAATGTTCCAGGTTGCCCGCCCATCGGCGATGTTATGACCGCTGTGGTGACGCATATACTGGTCATGGGCAAAATGCCGTCCCTTGACAGCCAGGGCCGTCCGCGAGAGTACTATGGCAGACGCGTGCACGACACCTGTTATCGCCGGCCATATTATGACGCCGGACTATTCGTGGAATCCTGGGATGACGAAAAAGCACGGAAAGGTTACTGCCTGTACAAGATGGGCTGCCGCGGTCCGGTTACCTACAACGCTTGCTCTGTAACACGCTGGAACGAGGGCACGAGCTATCCGATTCAGTCAGGCCACGGTTGCATCGGTTGCAGTGAGAATAATTTTTGGGACAACGGCCCGTTTTACCGTCATCTGGCGTCGTTTCCCGGATTTGGCATCGAAACTACTGCTGATACCATCGGCACCATCGTTGGTGTGGCGACGGCTGCGGGTGTGACGGCGCATGCTATCACGACCAATATCCGCAAGAAAAGCATCATCAACGGAAATATGGAGGAGACGGTCACAAAACGTGAACCAAAATCCAAAGGAGGTGAGGAATAATGGCACGCATCGTCGTCGACCCGATTACGCGCATCGAAGGACATTTGCGCATCGAAGCTGTTGTCGAAAACGGCACGATTACCGAGGCATACAGCTCCGGAACCATGGTCAGGGGTTTCGAAAAAATTCTCAAAGGCCGGGATCCGCGTGATGCCTGGGCATTCACCGAGCGCGCATGCGGTGTATGTACAACCGTGCACGCGCTGGCCAGCGTCCGCACCGTGGAAGATGCTATCGGCATTTCTGTTCCCAGGAACGCGGAGCTGATCAGAAATCTGATGTTCTGCACACAATACTGCCAGGACCATGTGGTTCACTTCTACCATCTGCACGCGCTCGATTGGGTAGATGTGGTAAGCGCACTTTCGGCTGATCCAAAGGAAACTTCCAAAATCGCGCAATCCATTTCAAGCTGGCCCAAGACCTCACCTGCCTATTTCGCGGGCATCCAAAAGCGCGTTAAGACCTTTGTCGAGAGCGGCCAATTAGGTATTTTTGCCAACGGTTACTGGGGGCATTCAGCATTCAAACTGCCACCCGAAGTCAACCTTCTGGCTGTGGCACATTATCTTGAAGCGTTGGAGTGGCAGAAGGAAATCGTCAAGATTCACACAATTTTCGGCGGCAAGAATCCGCACCCGAACTATCTCGTCGGTGGCGTGCCGTGTTCGATCAATCTCGAAGAGGTAAATGCCATCAACAGTGAACGTCTCAATCATGTGAGCCAGCTCATCAAAGGCGCCATCGAGTTTATCGAGCAGGTGTACATTCCCGATCTCATGGCAATCGCCGGGTTTTACAAAGATTGGGGCGCCATCGGTGGCGGTTTGAAGAACTATCTGGCTTATGGTGATCTGCCGACTCAGGGCTACAATCAGCCGGAATCCTTCAAATTTCCGCGCGGTGCTATTCTCGATCGAAATCTCAACGAAGTGCACGAGGTCAATGGCAAAGATGCTGAGGAAATCAAAGAATATATTGCGCACTCATGGTACAAATACTCCTCCGGGGATAATACCGGACTGCATCCATGGAAAGGCGAAACCGAATTCAACTATACCGGTCCGAAGCCGCCATACGATCAACTCAATGTAGATGGCAAATATTCATGGCTTAAGACGCCCCGCTGGAAGGACAAGGCCATGGAGGTCGGGCCGTTGGCGCGTCTGCTCGTCGCCTATGCCAGTGGAAACAGCGAGGTCAAAGACGTAATTAGTGAAGCGTTACAACGACTTAATGTTCCGACCGCGGCTCTGTTTTCAACCCTCGGTCGGACGGCTGCCCGTGGCCTGGAAACGAGACTGGTGGTACATTGGATGAAAGGTTTCTACGATGACCTGGTAGCGAATATCAAGAATGGCGACACCCGGACATTTAATGAAGAGAAGTGGGATCCCTCCACCTGGCCTGACACGGCAGAGGGTGTTGGTCTGAGCGAAGCCCCGCGGGGTGCGCTTGCCCATTGGATTCGTATTAAGGATAAAGTCATCGACAACTATCAACTTGTGGTGCCCAGCACCTGGAATGCCTCACCCAAAGACCATAATGGAAACAGATCCGCTTACGAAGAATCACTGGTTGGTACACCCATAGCAAACGAGGACCAACCCATCGAAATTCTCCGAACTGTGCATTCTTTTGATCCCTGCATCGCGTGTGCTGTCCATCTTTATGACCCCAAGGGCAAGCACATTCAAAGAATCACCGTAAACTGAGGAGCAAAAAGATGATTGGCACACCAGCAGCATCCTATCGCCGTGTCTACGTCTGGGAGCTTCCGGTAAGATTCTATCACTGGCTCAACGCAGTTTGTGTGGTAGTTCTGATCATTACGGGCTATCTGATTGGTAACCCTCTGGCGATCACTTACTCTGCAGAAGCCTATCAGCAGTACTGGTTCGGCACGGTTAGATTCATTCATTTTGTCACTGCATTTGTTTTCTTTTTCAATTTCCTGTTTCGTATCTACTGGGGCTTTGTAGGAAACCAGTATGCCAGATGGCACAACTTCATACCTTTTAAGAAAGCCCAATTTAAGGAACTGGGAGAAGTCCTGAAGGTCGATATTCTGCAGGCAAAGGCGAAGGGCATCGTATCCATAGGCCATAACATGCTTGCCGGGTTGACTTATTTTCTTTCCTTTCTGGCATTTATGTTCCAGGTCTGCACCGGTTTTGCACTCTATTCATCTATGAGTAGCTCATTTCTGCCCCAGATGTTTGCCTGGGTTATTCCCCTCATGGGCGGAGATTTTGCGGTCAGACAATGGCATCATATGTTCATGTGGTTCTTTGTCGTATTCACCATTATTCATGTCTACCTCGTGTTTTACCATGATTATGTGGAAGGACGGGGCACGACTTCATCCATCGTTGGTGGCTGGAAATTTGAGCGAGAAGAACACCTTAAGTAATGGCAAGCACACCCTGGTCGTGGGGATCGGCAATGTGCTCATGGGGGATGAAGGCATCGGCGTCTACGTTGCCAGGGAGTTGGAGAAAATCACGCTGCCGCCGCAGGTGACGTGCCTTGACGGCGGCACGGGCGGTTTTCACTTGCTGGATGAGTTCCAGCGAGCCGCTCGAATCATCATTATTGACGCAACCTCAGACGGTGCGCCGCCTGGCACGGTGCATCGTCTGCAACCGCGCTTTTCGTCGGAGTATCCGCCAACTTTGTGCGCACATGACATCGGCTTGAAGGACCTGCTCGACAGTCTCTATCTGCTCGGCGACCCTCCTGAGGTGACATTGTTCGCAATTTCTATTACAATTCCTGACGAGCTGAGCACGGATCTTTCTCCCGTGCTGTCTGCGCTCGTGCCGAGGATAGCTCAGCGCGTCGCGGCTGAGTTATGAGCAAGCCTGAACAAACAGACCCTGAATGGGACGGTCGGGCATTGCCTTTTCATGTATCTGCATCACCTACGGAGGAACTCATAAGCGCATCGACGTAGCTTAACGGGTGCGCGTTTCGGACACTTACGCCCACCAAATGACCATAATCGCAGTCAGCGCCAACAATCCGACAGACAACACCCGATAGTTCTGATACCACGGTTTGGCGGCCAGCTCTTGTGTCTCTGCACGCCAGATTCTTGGCCGCCAGGTGGTATTCTCGACCCTCTCCGGTGCAGGCGGGGGCGTCAGCAGGCTGACCACAACCATTGTCAAACAGCTCAGGGCGAACATGATACCGCTGGCGTATAAAAATTGAATTTCGAAGATATCCAGAATCTCATTCATGGCCCAGCCAGTCGCGCCCAGAGCAACGCCGCCGATGAGAGTGGCGATGGCAGCCTGGTTGGTGGCGCGCTGCCAAAAAATTCCCAGCAAGAAAATCGCCACGATAGGAGGCGTAACGTAGGACAAAATCGACTGCAGGTATTGCCACAAGGTCGGGAAGCGCGCGATCTGTGGCGTCCAGATTACGGCCAATGCCATCAAGCCGATGGTAGCGATCCGGCCGGTCCATACGAGCGCGGTATCACTGGTGTGCGGTCGCAACGTGCGCACGAAATCCATAGTGAAGAGAGTGGAAGCGGAATTGAGAATGGACTCCAGACTGGAGAGAATGGCGGCGGCAAGAGCGGCCAACATGAAGCCACGAAACCCCACCGGCAGCAAATCGAACGCGAGTGTTGGGAAGACGAGGTCAGGTCGTTCCAGGTTGGGATAAAGCGCAGTTGCCATCACACCCGGCAGGATCAGGATAAAGAGATTGGGCAGTTTGAGCAAACCCGCGAAAAGGGAGCCCCAGCGTCCGTGGTCCAGGCTTTTGGAGGCGAGCGCCCGTTGAATCATAAACTGGTTGGTACACCAAAAATAAATCCCGACGATGAGCACGCCGGTGATGATGCCGGGCCAGGGCAGAACCTCATCGGTGACGGGTTGAAACAGCTTTAGCGCATGCTCTGGCGAGGCTTGCTGTACCGCCTCCCACGATGGTATCGCCTGCCACGTGAGAATACAGATGACCGTGCCGCCGATGAGAATCAAGGCTGCTTGCAACGTATCGTTGAGTACGACAGCGCCCAGGCCGCCAAAAAAGATATAGCCGGCTGCAAGACTTGCCGTGATAAAGACCGTCCACCACAGAGAAATGTGCGGGAACAGCGTCTGCAGCACCATGCCGCCCGCGAACAGGGCAGAGGCCGCATCGATAAAAATATTCGCGAACAAAAGGAACCCCGAAAACGCCAGCCGGGAGCGCTGATCGAAGCGCGTTTCCAGAAACTGCGGCGCGGTGTAGACTTTTGAGCGCATGTAGAACGGCAGCATGAAAGCCACGAAGAAAATCAAAATTGGGATCGGTAGCCATTCATAGCTGTAGACTGCGATGCCATCGTTATAGCCGCTGCCCGGCAGACCTACAAAGGTGCTGCCGCTCATATTGGAAACGTAAAAGGACAACCCGATAATGGGCCAGGCCATGGTCCTGCCAGCCAGAAAGTAGCTTTCCGAGCCCCCCTCCTTGACCTTACGGGCAAAGTACCAGCCAAAAATAATGCGGGAGCCAACAACATAGCCAACAAGAATGGTGATGTCCAGGGTCGTAACATCAAACTGCGGCATGATTTTCCTCCCTCCGTGTCGGGTTTGCTATTGAAGCTATTGAAGATATTAGACCATATTGGGGGTGCGGTGTCAAATCATCCGACACACCCTATTATGCTGATTAAGATGGATTTACATTTTTGTCTTTTTGCTCCTGTCGAAACTTGGGATCAATATGCGGCAGAGCAAAAAACTCTGAAAAATCCTGGATGGCCTTCCTGGAACAACGAAGTATCGGCGGCAAATAATTTTCAGTTTCTCTATTCCATTTCTTCCTTATTTGGTTCAGGAAGGCCGTAGAAGAGCGAATCAACCCTCGCCACTGTCATCACGATCGATGACAGCATTACCCCAATAATTATTCCATCAACTATTCCATCGCTGCCAGAGATTAATCTCTTCATCTCGCCTCAACCTTGGGTTTCATCATGTCGATAATAAAGCAGATTGGTGCGTCAAAAACAACTGCTACGGCGGATTGAACTTGTTTTCCCCGGGCAGCACAGGAGGTGCAGTTATGTTCAGAGCAATGCTCTTCTTCATATTGTCCATTCTTATCGTCGGAAATCTCGATGCCCAGGAATGGAAGTGGATCGCCTATGGTGACACCCGCAGCAATGACGATAAGCATCGCGGCGTTTTGCAAGCCATCGTAGAAAATACGCCGGATTATGAGTTTATGATCAATGTTGGTGATGTGGTGGAAAAAGGCTACAATGAGGACCACTGGCAGACCTGGCAACAGGCCTGCGATGATATCCTCGGCGGAACCGGACAAAATCAGACGCCGCCGGCATACATGGCCACGCCCGGCAACCACGACCGGGCCGATGAGACCGAGGGCCTGGCCAACTGGATAAAGTACTTGCCCGGTCAAGCCAAACAATTCGGCAACGATGGCAAATACTTTGTCTTTGACCACAAGAACGCAAGGTTCATCATCCTGCATTCGGAGGAGTCTTTGACCGGTTCACAACATGATATGATGCTAAACGCCATCGAGAACAACCCCAAAACCTGGCTTTTTGTCATTTGGCACCGGCCTATATTTGATTTCGGCGCCAAGTCTTACGAGGACAAAATCCACAAGACCTGGGGCGTGCCTTTGTATCAGAACGGCTGCGATATGATGTTTATGGGGCATGCGCACCACTACGTGCGCACAAAGAAGCTGCAGCTCAACGGTGAGAAGAATCCGCCGCTCGATGAGCAAAACGGAACGGCACAGATCATAACCGGCAACGGCGGCGCTTCGGCAAAATCCGTCAACCCTGATAATGACGGCAACGGTTATATGGTCGAAAGCTACACCACGGAAAAGGGCTATACAGAATTGGCAATAGATGGCGCCACGCTCAGATATCGGCATATTCTCAGCGATGGCACGGTGTTGGATGAGACGGTCTACACCGCCAATCCGAAAAAACCGGGCGGGGATATCATCCCGCCGGATCCCCCCACCAATGTCGAAGCATTTGCAGAGCAGTGATGCAATCGCGCCAGGCGCCAGGGGCTGGCGATCGGTCACAAAGCTGACAGAAAATTGCTGACGGCGTCGTTGAACACGCCCGGCTTTTCCATGTTCACCATGTGGCCGGCCTCGGGAATGACGATTCTTCTCGCATCCTGTATTTGCTGTTCCAGATATTCGGTCACGGCTTGATTTTCAGCATAATCGCCATCAGCGCCGATAATGAGTGTAGGACATTGTATTTCTGACAATCGTTCCGCCGCCGGAGGCTGGCTGAAACTGCTGAACCTGGGGTGCCACGCAAAAAGATGGGTGTTTTCCTCAACCATGCGTCTGTACTGCTTGCGTGCGGTAGGATGTTGGCTTGATGGTACCGCATAGGCCCAGAAATCATCAGTCAGGAGGATGCTTGCGATTTCACCAGGGCCATGCTCTGCTCCGGTCATATATAATTCCGAACTCTTGGAGCGAAACTCCTCGGAATAATCATAGCCCATCAAAGCAGGGGTGACAGCTATCAATGCCGATACTTTCTCCGGATGGGCGAGGGCAAAATCAATAGCAATGGCCGCGCCCATGGAGAGTCCCATGAGGTGGGCTTTCCCGATCCCGAGAAAATCGAGCAGTGCCGACAAATCAGTGGCGTGCGAAAAGAAACCTGCCGGCGTGCCGGACTTGCCATGGCCACGTACATCATAGCGAACGACGCGATAGTCTTGCGAAAAGTGCTCAAATTGTGCGTCCCACATGCGGTGGTCGACGAGCCCGCCATGAATGAACACGAGCGGCTCTCCTTCACCCTTTACTTCGTAATACAGGCTTGTGCCGTTCACTTCTGCCAAGCCTGTGGCCGGCTTTTTCTTGTTTTGCTCACAACCTGCGAGAATCGTAAGCAGCAGAGTCGCAACAATCATGGTCATTGGAGTTCGCATGGCGTTTACCTGCTTTCTTGCATCGATGTTAAAGTAGAAAAGCCCGGTTAATGTTACCCGGGCTTTCGATCAACGAATTTTGCTATGCACCTAACTAAAAATTCAATTTATCCAGCCTTGCAATATCATTAATGAGTATGAAAACCATCAGAGCCAGGAGAAAGGCCATTCCGACTTTTTGGATGAATAGTCTTGTTCTGACCGGCAATGGTTTGCGCATGACGCCCTCGAGCAACAAGAGCACGAAGTGGCCGCCGTCCAGAACCGGAAAAGGCAACATGTTAAAGAAGCCCAGGTTCAGCGATATAAATGCCGTGAACGTCAGCAGCGTCTGGAAACCATGCTGGGCGCTTTGTCCCGCGAGTTTGGCAATGACGATCGGTCCTCCGACAGCGTCCTTGAACGACTCTTCGCCGACAATGATCTGTTTGAGCGCGCCTGCCGTTAGTTTCAGCAAGTTCCAGGAGTTGTTTACGCCATAGCCTATAGATTCGCCGAGGTTTGCGGGACGGTACTCGATATGCGGCGCGATGCCGATGAGCCCGATGTTATTCTGCTCGTTGAGCTCGGGTGTAACGCGGGCGGATAAGGTCTCCCCGTTGCGCTGCCATGATATCGTCACTTGCTCGTTGGGGTGGCTGTGAATGACAGCGGTCAGCTCCTGCCAGGTGTCGACTTCCTCACCGGCTACCGAAGTGATGAGGTCGCCTTCCTGCAAGCCGATTGCTTCGGCTGGCTTGCCCTCGAGCACCTGACCGACCTGCGTACCTGCAGTTTCCGGAAAACCGGAGTAGTAGACGATGCCGGCGTAGATCAGCACGGCTGTCACGATGTTCATAAACGAGCCGGCAGATATGACGATGATGCGCTGCCAGACGGGCTTGGAGGCAAATTCCCAGGGTGCGCCGGTTATCTTATCGTCCATGCTTTCGTCGATCATACCCGCCATCTTCACATAGCCGCCGAGCGGCAGCCAGGAGACGCAATAATCGGTGTCGCCATATTTGAACCCGAAGGCCCGAGGCGGGAAGCCGAGGGAAAAGCGCTCCACCTTGATACCCACCATCTTGGCTGTGACAAAATGCCCAAGCTCATGAACAAATATCAACAGCCCTAATACGAAGGCAAATGCCAAAAAAGTAGTCATACCAAAAACCTCTTCGTGTTATGATCGTGTCAGACCAATGTCCTTATTGGTACTTCATGAGCACATAATCTCTCGTGCGCCGGTCCAGCTCCAGGATGTCACCAACATCATAGCGGCCGTTAATTTCATATTGTGCCAGCGCATCTTCGACAATCACAGGAATCTCATCAAAGCGGACTCTCTCTTTGAGAAACAGATGAACGGCCTCTTCATTTGAAGCATTCAGCACGGCCGGCGCTGTGCCGCCTTGCTCGAGCGCCTCGAATGATAACTTGAGACAGCGAAACTTTTTGAAGTCTGGCGGTTCAAATGTCAAATCGCGCAGTTGCTGAAAATCAAGTCTCGGGAATTGCGCCGGCAACCGGTTCGGAAACGTGAGCGCATATTGAATCGGCAGACGCATATCCGGCAACCCCATTTGTGCCTTGATCGAGCCGTCCGTGAATTCCACAAAACTGTGGATGATCGACTGCGGATGCACCACGACTTCGATCTCGGACGGCTTGAGTCGAAACAGCCAGTATGCTTCGATGACTTCAAGGCCTTTATTCATCAAGGTCGCCGAATCGATTGTGATCTTTTGCCCCATATTCCAGTTCGGGTGATTCAAAGCCTCGGCTACCGTGACATGTGCAAAATCGTTGGCTGCTCTCGTCCGAAAGGGCCCGCCCGAAGCAGTCAGTATTACCTGGCGTACGTCCTCGGTGCGCTCTCCGACAATGCATTGCAGGAGAGCGCTGTGCTCGCTATCGATAGGGATGATCTCAGCCCCGACTTGCCGGGCCTTTTCAGTCACCAATTGGCCCCCGATGACAAGCGTCTCCTTATTTGCCAGCGCGATACGGCGTCCGGGGCGAATCGCATCCAGGGTCGGTTGCAAGCCAACCGCACCCACGAGCGCATTCACCAGAATGTCAAAATCTTCCTGGCGGCAGACCTCGCGTATGCCTTCATAACCTGCGTAGACCTCAACACCGAGCGCTCTGAATTTTTGCTCATAAGACAGGATTTTTTCCTGATCGTAAATGGCAACTGCTTTTGGGCGGAACTCAGCAGCCTGGCGCAACAGCAGCTCGATGCTGCGATAGCCGGTTAGATACCGAATTTCAAATGATCCCGGCTGGTTCCTGACCACATCCAGTGTATTTTGGCCAATCGAGCCAGTCGAACCAAGTATGGAAAGCTTTTTCATAGAGTCAAAATCAATTCTATCTGAAACTTATTCCAAGTCCCAGGTCAAAACTGTTAAATTCGCTAAAACTATACGAGCCGTTGACATGTACGAATGGAAATACGTTGGCAGTAACGCCCAAGGTAAAATGACCATTGCTTCCGTCAAAACTTTCACCGGCCAGATCCGGAAAATCCGGCAGATCATCATCCAGCGAGAGTCGGGTGAAATCGAATCCACCTGCGGCGTATACAGTAACAATCGCCAGGGAATGGCTGGCAATGGCCTTGAAGCTGAGTGTGTTGACGGTGCCGAAATCGAATTCATCCGGCACGCCCAGAGCATGAAACGCGCCAAGAAGCGTGATTTTGGGCAAACCCGGCGCCTGCACCAGACCGTACTTAACGCCGCCGCCGATCAAGGTTACGCCGCCCCGGCTATCTCTT
>CAZVSL010000115.1:0-3938 GCA_964629935.1 uncultured Calditrichaceae bacterium
AGCTGTTCTTCCTGCCATTTTAGAAAGGCAGTGGTAAGGGCTTTCATGCCCATGGGGAAAATGGCGCGCCGCTCAGCGAGCAGGTGATCTATGTGCCGCAGTTCTACGATGGCAAAGCAACGCTGGGGACAGCCGACGAAGTAACCGTCACCGCACCCGATGTCACGGCCGGCATCGATTTCAAGATGGTGCGCACGGGCCGTATCTCCGGGGTGGTCAATATTGCTCCCGACTTCCCGGTTGGCGCGGATTCATTGTCTGAGACCGCCGTGATAGTTTTTAACGCCAACACGGGCGCGGTCGCCGGCGGCGCCGATGCCAGATTTGCCGGCGGCTTTAGCGTTCTCGGGTTGCCGCCCGGAGAATACAAAGTAGCAGCCCTGCCGCTTGCTCCCGGATTTTCCGTAACCTATCATGGCGGCGGCACGTCATTTGACCATGCGAATTCAGAGGTGGTTACGGTTAGCCCGGGCGGCACGATCAACGCAGACATCGATCTTGTCTCGGATGCAAACGGTTTGATTTCCGGAACGGTTAGCACGGTTGACGGCACGCCACTCGACAATGTTCTCGTGCTTGCCTATGACGGTACGGGCCACATCGTTTCTGCCGGCGTGAGTGGTACGGTTGATTTGGCCGGTTCGCAAGGTTTGGGTACGGCGTTTTCTGGCGCCGCCAGTGCTGCCGCGCCCGGCGAGTATGTTATCCCGGGTTTGGCAGCAGGCGATTACTTCGTCAGAACCTTCGCTCTGTCACAGATTCTGTTTCTGCTCGAGCAGCTCGAGCTTGAGGCAGAACTTGGAGGCGATCCGTTAACGGTGATATTCGGTTTGCTCGCCGGAGACGGTGATGACCTTTTTGGCCAGCTCGATCTCGAGCTTTATGCCGATGCCTACTATCCCAACACCATCATCGTTCCGAGTGTTGATGACGCAGGCAATATCGATCTCTTTGGCTTGCTGATTACATTGCTCGTCAGTGACGGCGACCCTGGTGCGTTGATTCCTTTTGCGGATAGGGTGCCGGATGAGGCAGGCGCCGTAAGCGTCACCAGTTCCAGCGCACAGACAGACATCGACTTTCGGCTTCCCAGATTGCAGGAGGTCATCACGAGCGTCGATGAGCCAGCCGGACCGGCTGTGTTGCCGACGGCCTTCAACCTGTCGCAAAACTATCCGAACCCGTTTAATCCGAGCACGGTCATAAACTATGAAGTGCCACGCTCGGCCAACGTGTCTTTGAAAGTTTTCAACATGCTGGGCCAGCAGGTTAAGACGCTGCACAGCGGTGTTCAGGCTGCCGGCCAGTACACGGTGCAGTGGGACGGGAGTAATGACCGCGGCGAGCAGGTAGCTGCCGGTATTTACTTTCTGCGCTTGAAGAGCGATAACAATGTGGCGTTGACTCGCAAGATGTTATTTGTCAAATAGCCGCTGGCGCAACACCAGACGCATGAGCATATTGCAAACCCCTCCCGAAGTTCTTGACTTCGGGAGGGGGGGCAATAATGGCTCTATGTCGTTTTGTGTGGGTAAAGTTCAAACGTGCCGTTCTATCTATACTTGATTTCAGCCAATTGAAAATTCCTTTCATTTACAATGTGACCATTATCGATTTCATTGATTTTTGCGTCTCAATTTAAGTAAACCCCATGAGATAGTGGATTCCATAGTTTCATCTGAATTGTAGTTTTTATCTCACGGAGTAAACCCTGTGAAGAACTACTTCTACAGGGTAAACCTTATCTTCATTTTTTTACCTTAATTACCTTAATAGTAAAATGATGCCCCTCCATTTTTACCTTATTACCTTATTTGTCTTTGATTAAGGGTTGGTTGATACTTCATGCTACTAAGGTACAAGAGATTAGAATAAGGTCTTAGCCTGCATTATTAATGAATTCGCCCTTTTGAGGCTGAAGCATCAGGCTCAATCCATGCAAGACGGCTAAAGCCGCCTTCTGGCGTGTTCAAGTCCGCGGGATTTGTTATGCGGACCCGCAGGATTTATCCTGTGGCGGAGGCGGCGATTTGTGAATAATCCAGGTTAGTAGCCAACCCAAAAAAAAGCGCATGACAGCAAAATTCTGCCATGCGCTCATGTGTTCCGCATCCATCCCTCCGCATTGCGGAAATCAGGTGTCGTCTTCCGGAGTCTTCAACAGGTCATTGCGTTGTAAGCGCAGCTTATCAAAACTGCTCGATGTTATGACGTAATACCAGTTGGCGAAGCGCTCGTTCAATCGCTGCGATATTTCTTGTCCCGTGTCCATTTTGAGCTTCCACTGGTCCCATTTGCGCTGCTTCTCTTTGTTCTCACGGTCGGCAGGGGTCCAAAGGCTGTCAGGCTTGTTGGCAAAATCAGTATTGTTTGGTTTGGGCGGCTCCACAAACTCGCTGCCATCGAAGCTGGTGGTGATGAACAGGTAACGGTTTTCGCCGGAATCATCGGTTTCTGTATCGTCGCCGTCAGTTGCCGTGCCGGCGCTGATGGCGAGCCCGGAGCCATACACGATTTCGCCAAAGCGCAGCGTATACTCAACGCCGTCTTTGGTTTTGGCCTGAATCTCGCCTTCGTTGGAGACCAGTTGCCCGTCACGGGTGAAGTAGAAGCCCTTGGATTGCAACGACATCATGTCTTCCTGGGTGATGCGCATGCCTTCGCTGTCAACTTTGCTCAGCGACTGCGACAGGCCTTCGGGCTTTGGCCGCACGCCGACGATCTTGAGCTCATCCAGCGCTTTTACCAGATCCTTGACTTTGGTTTGATCTACCTCTTTGCTTGCAGGCTTTTTGTCGATTTCCCAGTCGCTGCCGTCTTTTTCCAGTTCTACGACGTCGCGGTTTTGCAGCCGGCCTGTGCGTTCATCGATGGAGTAATCCCGGATGGTTACTTCGGCGATCTTGTCTTTGTCAACCTCCAGCAGGTCCTGTTCGATCCAATCGCTGAATTTGGTGGAAATATCAATGTCCATTTTCGCAGCATAGACCCGTTTTTGCCCGGGGATACGGACGAAACGGAAATTTTCCTTGCCCTCTATTTCTTCCTTGCTGATTATGAAATCCGCCAGGACCTGGCCATTTTCGCCTTTGAGCGTGATTCTCTGGCCGCGGCCCTCAAGCGAGGTCGTGGTTTCATCCAGAGGATCGATAACGCCCAGAGCTTCATGGTCTGCAACATTGTCGGACCTGAACTCATCCTTGCGGATACCGATGACTCCGGCCGCTGTTTTTGCCAGCCGCTCCTCTCCGTCTGCCGGATAGTCATGGTGGGAGGGGATGGTCCACAAACCGTTCTTGAACGTGACTTTGAACGGCGCCGGCTCGCCGGTATCTTCATTGTAGTCGATCACTTCCAGAGTGGTGGCGCTGTTTGGGTCTGTGAATTCCGGGAAGAACAACTCTCCCTGGTCACTAAACGCATCGGGCGTTACTCGTGATGGCGCTGTAATAAACGCCAGCAGTGCCAGCACTACAGCAACAGCGCCATACGTGATGGTTGTTTTGATTTCGGACATTTTTCTATCACTCCGCTTGGTTGATGGCAATTAGCTTCTCAATCTTTGCGCTGCTCTTGCGCCTTCACGCTCGCGTTTTTGCCTCTGAATAAAAATCCAGACGCCCAGGATAAACACGGGAATCGGTGGCAGCAAGACCGCAAAAGTCTTGATATTGCCCTGAATGGCGCGAATTCGCGCTTCCATTCTCTCTTTGCTGGCTGCAATTTTGGCCTCCTTCTGCGCTTCGATACTGGCCTTCAGCGCGTTGAACTTGCGCTGCTCAGCCTCCTGCAGATTGCTGGCCATGATTTCTTTGGTGCGTTCATCGAGGTCGGTACGGCTGCGGACTTCTTCAACACGCTCGTTGAGCCGCTGCTGGGCTTCGGCCAGGGCGCGTGAGGCCTCTGCTTCCGCCTCTTGTTCCTCACGGTTTTTCTGT
>CAZVSL010000115.1:3948-13181 GCA_964629935.1 uncultured Calditrichaceae bacterium
TGTTCGACGAATTCCCGCGTCTGGTCCTCAACTTCCTCCAGCGTCCGGTGTTTCACGCGCTTGTTGCGCAACGCAATGAAAGAAGTATCTCCGACCAGGACGTCCATACAATTCAGAAAGAATGAGACGTTGTCGAAGTTCAGGTTGCCGACCGCCCGTTTACGGATTTCGAAAAAATCTTGTGAGATAAAATCCAGGTCAGCGATGGCGATCAAGTTGACTTGTTTGGGCGTCGCGCTGGAATCATCGGTCGCCTCTTGACCCTGGACGTGTGCTGCGACGGTATAATCCAGGCTGTTCGGCCTGCGACCGAACCTGGGATTCACAAGCTGCGTACCGAAGAAGCTGCGCTGCACGAGCTGCGAGTAATTGAGAGAACCGGATTGTTCGCCCGAATTTACCAGCGGTGTAAACTCGTAACTCGAGCTGGCTGGCTTTTGCAGATAACCGGGGAACAGGAAGACCAACTCCTGCATGCCCGCGCTGGCGAGATGTTCTTTGTTGAATACCTCCGGATTATTGTTGCCGTGTCCAACAAACACGATCTCCGGCTGCAACTGCGCAAATTCAGGATGTGGATTATATGTATCCCATACAATTTGAGCCTTATTCCAGCTCACACCCAGCTCGGCAAGCAGGTTGTGGATATCACCCTTGGGTTTGGGCGGCGGTCCCTGATTGCGCATAAATGGGTTTTGGTTTGCACCGGATTTCTCGGATGGCGCCAACCCGATATTGGTGATCGGCAGGGGGTCGAGCAATAAAAGCGTCGGCGTGCCTTTCAGAATGAAATCTTTCAGGTTATCCATCTCCTCCTGTGGCAGGGCAGATGGCAGCGCAACGAGCAGGCCGTCAAGCTCTTCTGTGATTTCACTCGTTGCCGAGACCTGCACGACTTCGTATTGCTTCTTAAGCTCATCTACAACCGGCCACGCCGGCGTGCTGCGAAAAGATTGAAAATCAAAGCCACCGAAGAGCTTGGCTTCGGTGTTGAGCACGCCGATGCGCTTGCGGTCCGTACGCGCAACCACGCGAATACTGCGCGCCAACTCATACTCAACAGGCAGACCGCGGTCGAAAAAGGGAATCACCTGCTCTTCAGCGCCGCATTTGAAGGCAACCCCCATGAAGGTGGAAATGGTGCTGGCGCGCGCACTGTTGATGTCCGGAATTTCCTGCGCCGTAATGCCGAAGCGTTCGCGGGCGTCCCGCGCTTCCTCGGAAAAAGGCTCGGTATCGTGGATGATCAACTGCACACTGGCGCCGCCGACTGCATCCATTTCCTGCAAAAAGCCTGTCAGGTTTGAGCGTGTCTGCACGTATTGTTGCGGCACATCCTTGCTGATGAAAGCCTCGATAAATACCGGTCGTTCATCGGAAAGCTCATCCAGCAGATTCTCGGTTTGCGCAGAGAGCGAATGTAAGCGTTCCGCCGTCACGTCCAGCCGAGCGCTTGCCCGGGCCAGAACGACGTTAAAACTGATGAGCGCCACGACGATGGCAACCGAGCGCACCAGATGGTGCACCCACATCTTGTAGCCATCCGCTTCCAAAGGCCAGTGCCGTCGACCGATGAGCAGCACGTTCAGATAAAGCATGACGCCGGCCACAGACAGGAAGTAGAGAATGCCGGAGAGGCTGACGACCCCGCGGGCAAAATCGCCAAAATGGTCGAATACCCCGAGCGAGCTCACCGTGTCCTGAAATCCGCGACTGATGAGCGAGCCGAAGATGTCAACGAAAACAAAGACGCTGCAAAAAAGGGCGCCTAAGATAAATGCAATGGTGATGTTTGATGTTAGCAAGGAAGCAAGCATGCCTACGGCGACCATGGCTGCGCCCAAAAACCAATAACCCATGTAATTGCCGATCATCAGGCCCAGGTCGGGATTGCCGAGCCACATCAAAACCAGAATGTGACTCAGGGAAAGCAGCAGAGACGCTGTGTAGATGCCGAGCGTCGCCAGATACTTGCCGAGCACCACCTCCAGGTCAGAAGCTGGCAGCGTGAGCAGCAGCTCATCTGTGCCCTGCTTGTTCTCTTCTGCCCAGACGCCCATGGTCAGTGCTGGTACGAAAAACAACAGCAGCAGGGGAAACATCTGATTGAGCTGGTCGAGATTAGCCAGATTATTCAGAAAAAAGCGCTCCTGCCAGAATGCGGCGGCAGCGCTCAGAAAGATAAACAAGGTGATAAAAACGTAGCCTGTTGGATTGGTAAAATAGATGCGTAAATCGCGTTTGACGATGGCTTGTACCACCGCCCAGTTGAGCTTAAACTCGCGGTTTAGGATTTTCACATTCATGCGGCAACCTCCTTCGCTTTCCTGGCCGGTTTGCCCTGATTGGTGAGACGATAGAATGGTTCTTCCAGAGAGCCGTTTTCCTTAAGCTCCTGGACTTTGCCCTGAAACACCAGCCGCCCGCTGTCTACAAAAATGACGTCATCTGCAATGGCGTCAACTTCTTGCAGGATGTGAGTTGAAATCAAAATGGTCTTGGATTTGCCCAGTTTTCTGATGTTGGTACGGAACTCGCGGATCTGGTTGGGGTCGAGACCTGCTGTGGGCTCGTCCATAATGAGTACTGCCGGGTCGTGCAGTAGCGCCTGGGCCAGGCCAACTCTCTGTTTGTAGCCACGCGACAATTTGTCGATGGGTTTTTCGAGCACCAGCTCCAGCCCACACAGGTCGATGACTTCATCGATGCGCTTCTTGAGCTTGCCTTCATCGATACCACGCGCTTCACCGAAAAAAGTAAGCAGCTCCAGCGGCGTCATATTGGGATAGAGCGGGCCGTTCTCCGGCAGGTAGCCAAGGTGCCTGGAGGCCTCGAGCCGGTGGGTGCGGATATCCATGCCGGCGATTGCGGCCGAGCCCTCGCTGGGCGCCAGATAGCCGGTCAGGATTTTCATCGTGGTCGATTTGCCGGCGCCGTTTGGCCCCAGGAACGCGACGATTTGTCCCTCAGGAATGGAAAAGGTGATGTCTTTTATCGCCACGAAGGGACCGTAGAATTTGCTCAGCCCTTTCGCGTCGATCATGACTTTACCGTTTTCTGACATGGTTTTCCTCGTATAATAGTTAATTTAATGATTCCACAGAACATGGTTTGACAATGTGAATCAGGTACGCCTAAGCCGAGTAACTATTGAAGTTAGGATGTTCGACCCCAGTCGAATGGAAGAAATTTCAACAATTAGGAACGCTGTATCAGCGCTCAGGTTCCCGGATGACAGATTTTTTTGGTCGATCTCAAGCTGGTTTAGACTCCGACGCACGCTCATAGTGGCCAGAAGTACAGAATCAGAGGCACGCCGGCTGCGATGATGATAGCTTCGAGCGGCAAGCCCATTTTCCAATAATCGCTGAATTTGTAACCGCCCGGTCCCATGACCAGGGTATTCGACTGGTGCCCTATGGGAGTAAGAAAGGCGCAGGAACCGCCGACGGCTACCGCCATGAGGAAGGGGTCGGCTGAAACGGCGGTTTGCTCGGCGATTTTGATTGCAATGGGGGCCATGAGTACGACGGTCGCTGCGTTGTTGATAAGATCAGAAAGAAACATGGTGAGAATCATCACGCTGCCGAGTAGCACCCAAACAGGATAATCCTGGCCCAATGCCACAATTTGGCGGGTGATGAGGGCTGCGCTGCCGCTGGTTTCAAAAGCGTCGCCGACCGGAATCATCGCTCCGAGCAATACAATCACCGGCCAATCGATGTTATCGTACACGTCTTTCAAGGGTAGGATGCCTGTAATGATCATGGTCACGGCTGCCATGGTGAATGCGATCTGAACCGGCAACAGTCCCGCAACCACCGTGATGATGGCGCTCACGAAAATCGCCAGCGCCACGATCACTTGCCGCGGCTTGCCGATATTCAAGTCTCTTTCCGCCAATGGCAGGCAGCGCATGGCGGTGATAGCATCTTGAACATTGATGCTCCTGCCCTGCAGCAACAGCACATCGCCCACTTGAAAGCGGACCTTGTCGATTCTGCGCCGAATCTGCTTTTCCCGTCGCGCTACCGCCAGCAGATTCAGACCGAAGCGGGTACGCATTTGCAGGCTTGCAGCGGTTTTGCCGATGAGCGGCGAACCCGCCATGACCACCGCTTCCATGATTTCGATCTCTTCGGAGCCTTTGGCATCTTTACGAAACTGCTTGCCGCCTGCCAGCCTGGCGCCACTGCTGTCGAGGAAGCTCTTGAGCGACTCCGTATCCGCTTCCAGGATCAGGATGTCATTGGTTTTGAGCTCTTCGGAAGGCGCCGGCGCATGCATACGCACGTCCTTTCTTACCAAACCCAGAGCCATAAGCTCGCCGTCGACCATCTCATCGATATCGCCGAACGTCTTGCCTTTTAGCTTCGATTCTTTGGTGATGCGTACCTCGGTAATGTAATTCTCGATTTCGAACAAGTCCTTCGATGATTCTTGCGGCTGCCTTTTCGGCAGCAGACGCCAGCCCAGCAGAGTGATGAACAGCAGGCCGGCAACAGCCACCGAAAGCCCGACGGGCGTAAAATCGAACATGCTAAACGCCGTGCCCCTGGCGTCGGCGCGGAAGGTAGCCACGATGATGTTGGGCGGTGTGCCTATCAGCGTCATCATCCCGCCCAGGATGGATGCAAAGGCGATGGGCATCAATACGTGGGAGGGAGAGTTGTTGCTCTTACGTGCCAGATGCAGCGCCACCGGCATGAGGATCGCCAAAGCGCCGATGTTGTTCATGAATGCCGAAGCCAGGGCAACAATGAGGGAGAGGACGATGATCTGCACGATCAGGCCGTCGCCGGCTTTCGCCAAAAAACGCGCCGCCACGTCCACCAAACCGGAATGCTGCAATGCCTGACTGATGAGAAGCACGGCTGCGACCGTAATCACGGCCGGATGGCCAAAACCGGCAAAGGCTGCATCTGCGGGTACGATGCCGGAAACGACCAACACCAATAAGGCCAGCAGCGACACGATGTCGTATCGCAATTTCCCCCAGCCGAACAAGATCAAAGCCAGCCCGAGGGTCAAAAAAACGATGATTTGTTGCATCACGGATTAGGACAGGTGACTTTTTAGTTGTCGATTAGCAACATTGTACCTTTTACAGCGAAAATTTCTAAGAGGAGTCACCCTGAGTGCTGCATGGCCTACGTTGTGAGCCATCCTTTGGGCAGAAACATTTGTCGAAGGTTCAGCTTGCCTGACTTGCATTGCCCGGCTGACGAAAAGCGAAGCTGTCACGCTGAGCCCTTCGACATGGCTCAGGAGAAACTTCGTCGAAGGGTAACGGGCCACATTTGACACCCGGACTGCCGTGATTGAAAATCGCGTTTCGGTTTCGAAATCGTGACACGCTTCAACTGATTTTAAGTGACAGCTTCGCTCGGAGTGACCTCACCAGATAGTAAAATCAGTTGCTCGCCTGCGTGTCGGCATAATCCAGCACTTGCTGCCAGACGCGCAGCACGTTGCCGCTCAGCACCTTTTCGATATCTTCTTCAGAATAGCCGCGCTCCAGCATGTGGAACACCAGGTTGGGATAGTCTGCCACGGATTTCAGGCCGATGGGCAGGGAATCACCCACGCCATCGAAATCTGAGCCCAGCCCAACATGGTCGATGCCCACCAATTCTACTGCACGATCAATGTGGTCAACGACCTGCTCGATGGTAGCGTAGGGGTAGGGGTTTTCCTGCCGGTATTCTCGCATTTCTGTCTGCACACGCGGGTTGTCGCGATTTTCAATATTGTGCGCTTGCATGAAGCTCATGCGGTGGTCACGCCGTTCCTTGCCATGGCGGTTGGCCTTACCGCTGATGAAATCCGAGCCGAAGTTGATTTGAATCACGCCGCCATTCTGCGCCAGCGCCTTCAGCATGTCGTCGCTGACGTTGCGCTCCCAGCCCGGCGTAAAATGGCGCAGGCTGGAATGCGAGCAAATTACCGGCGTTGCCGACAGGCGGCACACCTGATAGAAGGTTGAATCTGTCACGTGCGAGATATCGATCATGATGCCGACGCGGTTCATCTCCCTGACCACATCTCTGCCAAACGGACTTAGACCGTTCCAGTCCTGGTTTTCAAGATCGTAAGAAGAATCACAGATGAGATTTTTCTTGGCATGCGTGAGAGTGATGTAGCGCACGCCTTTGTCATAGAAGTATTTGACGTTGGCCAGATCATCCTCAAGCGCTGAGCCGTTTTCTATGCCATAAGGCAACGAGATCAATCCTTTGTCGAAATTTGCCCTGACGTCATCAGGCGTTCGCGCGTGAGCAAACTTGTCAGGATTGACTGCGATAATGCTATCCATCATGGCGATGAGTTTTTCCGCCATGCTTTTGGATGCGCCAGGGGTTTGCTGAAACGCCGCCGGCACATAGATGGACATAAACGGCGCGTCCAGACCGCCTTGCCTGGCGCGGGGATAATCAAACTCGCCGCCCGGCGCCGCCTTTGAAATGTCCTCCATTTTTTCCGTCAAACGCCACGGCACATCGATGTGGCCATCGACAATAATGTTTGACCTGGCCAGTTGTTCGGCATGTTCATACAAAGCCTGATCGTAACCTGCCGGCGCTACTTCGGTTTCGGGCGGCGTCTCGCCACAAGCAAAAAGAAGAACTGGTAACGTGAGCAAGTGTAAGGTTCGGCGCATGAGTCCCCTCCGGTAGAGTTGTGTGTTAATGTTAGCGGGCTAAGGTCGTTAACGTGTTAAGCGCAATTCGCATGCTTTGTTTAATCGAACAGCCGGCCGTTCTTTGCGAGGCCGTGGTCTGAATTTGCTACCTGCCAGCCAGTGAGATAAATCAGTCGGCTGATTTTTTGCATTTTCATGAAATTGATCTTTTCGATGGTGTCTGTCGGCTTGTGATAATCGGCGTGCGTGCCGGAAAAATAGAAGATGACCGGGATGCCATGTTTGGCATAATTGTAGTGGTCGCTGCGATAGTAAAATCGATTGGGATCGTTCAGGTCGTTGTAGGTGTAGTCAAGTTCGAGCGCCACCACCTCATTCGCATGTTCATTCAGCTTGTGCAGATCGCGCGAGAGGAAATCGGAGCCAATGATGTAAACGGAGTTAGCTTCGTTACGGCCAATCATATCGATATTGAGCTGCGCGACGGTTTTTTCCAGCGGGATTACCGAGTTATCGGTATAGTACTTTGAGCCCAGCAGGCCTTTTTCTTCGCCGGCGTGCGAGATGAATACGAGACTCCGCTTTGGGCGGACGGGATTGTTGGCAAACGCGCGTGCTATTTCCAGCATGGCGATTGTGCCGCTGCCATCGTCATCAGCGCCGTTGTAAATCTCCCCTCTGCTGTTCTTGCCGAGATGGTCATAGTGCGCGCCAAATGCCACGACTTCTTGCCGAAGCTCGTTATCCGAGCCCTCGAGATAGGCGATGACATTCTGCGTTGCTTTACGTTCTGCAAATGTCTCGAGTGTCAGCACGGGCCTTACGTTGTCAAGCGTAAAATGGCCAGGCGCGTCTTCTGCCAGAACATGCGCCCTCAGGCTATCGACTTGCCAGCCGCTGCTTGCAAGCAAAGCGTTTGCCATTCTGCGATTGATGACAAGTTGAGGGATATCCGGTGGCGCCTGTGCAAGCTTTTGTCGAGGTCGACTCAAAAAGCGGCGTAAGCGGTCCATGCTCTGTTCGCTCAGATTGAATGCGATGTGCAGGATACCGGCGGCGCCCTTGTCGCCGGCCCATTGCGCTTTGTCGCGCCGCAGTGTGCGTATTTTGCGGTCTAATCCCGGCCTTGCGGGTGAGACCATTTGGTCGAGCTCCGGCGAGCCGTCAAAGACAAGCAGGAACTTGCCATCGGCGTTCAGGGCGCCATAGTCATCATGATTCTGCCCTCCGTAACCGGCAAAGACAATATCCATTTTGACCAGCTCATTGCGCCGGTGGTGAGACAGGATGAAAAAGTCGCGGTACAGACGGAATGTTGTGTCCGGACCGTCGGTGCTGCCCAGGCGCACATTTGTACTGCTTTGCACCACGCTTTCGATGACATCGAAAGGCTGGAGCATGGACACAGCGCCCGGCGCCGGCGTGAGGCCGGCAAGCTGATATTGGCTGACCAGAAATTTGGCGGCGATATTCAGCCCGCGGTCGCCGGTGTTGCGGCCCTCCAGCTCATCGGAAGCAAAGAAGCTCAGCAAAGCCCGCATGTTCTCCGCGCGAATATTCTCAAAACCGAATTTGGCAGCGTCAACGGAAGGCGTTTCAGCCAGCAGAGGGAGATGGGCTGCTGGCAGCGCCAGCCCTGTGGTCAGAATGGCTATCCCCAGCAACAGCGCCTTACAAGATGACTCGTGATTCGTATGAAGCATGAAATCTCCTGTGCGTATGTTGACAGTTAGTCTTATATCAAAGCAGAATTATTTCGTCTGAAAAGATCATTCAAATGAAACAACGGTGTGACCGTGATTATTCGCAATCCGACCGCTTAACTTAAGCAAAATTGCAATGCCACGCAAGGATGGAGGTGTAAAACGCTATAATTCCAGGGCAAAGAGAACACTTATGGAGATTTGCAGTCCATCCACTTCATTGGGCACGCCATCATAGGACACGCGGTCGATGAAATTGATGTAGTCATTCGGGAATAGTGCTGTGCCATCAGCGACCTTTTCCGGGTCATCATCGCGCAGTCTCTTCGAACTGTCGGTTGCAAAGACCGGGTACGTAATCTTGGCGATAAGAAACGCGATTCTGTGATAAAAGCCGCCCACAATACCGATTCTGCCTGTGAGCGCTGTGTCGCTTTGGTAAATACCATCGAGTCGCTTCGTGTCCTCGGTATCTTCCAGGCCCTGGTAGAGCGCTTCAAGGTCAATATCGCGCTGAAATGTGAGGCCGGCCAGAGCATTGAGAAAGAAGCGCTCCCATGCTTTGCCGATTTCGCCATCGAGATAAAAGCTCTTCATGCTCAGGTCCAGCACGCGGTTTTCACCGTTTGCAAAACGAGCATTGGTTCTACGGGTATACCTTTGCCAGCCCAGGGTGACGGCCTTTGGCTCGTGACTGTGATAGCGATAACCAACTTCAAACCGCACACCTTCTACGCCATTCAGGCTTCCCATGAGATTGGCGAGATTGCTGAAGTTGACCCGGTTGTAGGTGTCTCGGAAGGAGTTAAGCTCGTCAACGTTCAGGAAGGTGGCGCCGAGGCCAAGACCGCCGGCAGCGCCGACGCCAAGAAGACCCTCCAGGACCG
>CAZVSL010000116.1:0-410 GCA_964629935.1 uncultured Calditrichaceae bacterium
GTACTACAGCGAAACTTTGGGAGAAACCGTTGAAATGGTTCCTACAAAAGCCACTGCGGCCTGGTTGCATACTATTGAGAAGATTCGAGGGAACGTTGGCGTTTGCCCAAAGGGCGCATATTGTTTTAAAACGTTTGAGGAAGCGGACCGATGGATGATTCAAAAGCTCGCCCAGAGTACTCTCGAAACGCGACGTTCGACGACCTAATCGATTTATGCCGGCATTTGAACGAGTCGGGCGTCCGGTATGTAGTGATCGGTGGCTTTGCAGTGATTCACTATGGCTATTTTAGAAGCACAAATGATATCGACCTACTTATCGACAATACACCGGATAATCTCAGCCTTATCAAGCAAACTTTGCTTTATTTACCGGACCAAGCGATTCGTCAAATAGAAACAGAAGAAAT